>CAYMGK010000146.1:0-4831 GCA_964389965.1 uncultured Clostridia bacterium
GCTACTTTGAAAGAATTGGAGGATTTTATATACAACGGGAAAAAACTCCCTGAAAAGACTGTTATAATTACTTTTGATGATGGATATAAATCAAATTATACATATGCCCTCCCTACATTGGAGAAATACGGTTTTAAAGCCGGAATTTTTATTATTGGAGACCACTTAGGAGAAAAAAAATTTGATTCAAATCCTAATGTTTTTCCTAAACTAACATATGACGAAATGCTTGAAATGGTTGGAAATGGTGCAATAGAATTTGGCAACCATACTTTCGATGCTCATAAAATTGTAGATGGTAAACCCGCATTATTGTCCATGAACCGAAAACAAATAGAGCAGGATTTGGAACAAGTGAACGAGTTATTTGACAGTATAGGCATACCTAGATCCCGAAGCATAGCATATCCCTTCGGCCAGGCTAGTGATACTGTTATATTAGCTGCAAATTCCGTAGGGATGAAACTTGGATTCACTGTCAAGCCGGGCTTTGTATACAAAGATTCCCCGCCCATGCTTTTGAATCGGATAATAATACCACCAGGTACATCAGCAGATAAGTTTAGAATCTTGCTACAGGATGATTCCAATGCCCTTCCTGTGGGGTTTGAAAAGTCCATAATGCTTTCCCCAGATTCTGATACAGCCTATGTCTTTGGAAAACCTCTACTTTTGAAATCCACCCCCATCATCGTAAACGGTGTCACTTTAGCCCCACTGGACTTTTTTGTGGAACAACTAGGATTAGACCTGTTCTGGGACCCGGTTTTATATCAAGTCGCCATGAGAACTGATGAAAATACCGGCTGGCTTTCATTTGCCGCATATCGGGTAAATGAAGAAATTATGGTGCCTGTAAAACCTTTGGCGAGTGCCAAGGGCTATCTTGTCAATTGGAATCAAGAGGGAAATTTCGTTGAAATAACAGGACAGGACCTTAAGTAAAAATAGGTTTATAGGTTTCACCTAATTTAATAACCTAAATATATTGTACAAGGAAGGTAGATATGGAGAAAAAAATCGGTTTTATCGGTGCAGGTAATATGGGAGGTGCGCTAATAAAAGCGGCTTGTCTTGGGAATGACCCAAGGGACATTATTATAACTGACTATTTTTTAGATAAGGCCAAATTTCTCGGGAATGAATTGGGGTGCTATGTTGCCAAAGATAATGCAGAGGTTGTGCGCAGTGCAAAATATGTAACACTTGGCGTAAAACCACAGGTGTTAGGTTCTGTGCTCAGAGAGATCAATCCTGTGCTAAAGGAATGTGTTAATGCGGGTAAATCCAGGGTATTAGTCTCAATGGCCGCAGGTGTGAAGGTAGAGAGTATTAAAGAAAATCTGGATGTAGAGTTGCCAATCATTCGCATTATGCCCAATTTGCCTGTTGCCGTTGGTAAAGGCATGGTCTTGCTTACTTCTAATAATGAGATTGCATCGGTCAGTGAAAAAGAGTTTGAACAGTTCACCTCGATCATGCATCAAGCGGGTTTATTTGATCATGTAAATGAGGGGGATATGGATGCTGCCAATATCGCCATGAGCTGTAGCCCTGCATATGTCTACATGTTTATAGAAGCTTTAGCAGATGGGGTTGTAATGACAGGCTTATCTCGGGATAAGGCCGTTAAGTACATAACCCAAGCGGTTCTAGGTGCTGCAACAATGGTCCAAGAAAGTGGACAACATCCCGGTGCACTTAAAGATGCCGTATGCTCTCCGGGAGGTTCAACAATAGTCGGCGTTGCAGAACTCGAAAAGCATGGATTCAGGAATGCAGCAATTCAAGCTGTTTTAGGTGCTTTTAACAAGACTAGAGAACTGGGAAAAAGCTAATTTTAATTCCAATATAAGAAACCTTTCCGCTGTAAAACTCATGACAAACAAACTCTTTAAGCAAGGCCGTCTTTATTCTTAGGCCCGAGCCTAAAAGTAGCAGGCCCAGCTTTAGGGGAAGTTGTCATGAGTTTCGCCAAAAAAGGCACCTAAACCCTCAGGTTCAGGTGCCTTTTAGTGTTCTTTTAATATATCTTTTATTTACTTCACTTAACAGGACCTTTTATTCAGGCTGCCATTCCTTCCACACATTGCCGGCTAGCTTTGTCGACGGTTTAAGGGTTTTGCCGCCTTCCTGCCAGCCAGACGGCATGACTTCACCGGTTTTTAAGTGATGTTGGAAAGCCTTGATTTGACGTAACAATTCTTTCGGGTTTCTTCCAACAGGAGGTGATAGGATTTCTACTGCATGGACAATACCTTCTGGGTCGATTAAGAATCTACCCCTTATATTTACACCATCGTCTTCATCATATACACCATACAGTCTTCCTATATTGCCGTTTTGGTCTGAAAGCATCGGGAAAGGAATCCCGCCTTTCACCATCTTTGAAAGTTCGGTTTCATCCCAAATTTTGTGAGTGTAAATACTATCTACACTAATGGAAAGCACTTCCACATTGTGCTCTTGCAATTCTTCATAGCCTACAGCTATGTGCGATATCTCAGTGGGTCACACAAATGTAAAATCACCGGGGTAAAAGCACAATACAACCCATTTTCCTCTAAAATCCTCTAGACTCACATCCCGAAACTTGCCCTTTTGATAGGCTTTTGTAGCAAAATTCGGAGCCACCTTGCCAACTAACATAGTCCGTCCTCCTTTAATAGTAATTATTATTATGTAGCATATAATACCTATTCTACATTTAAACGCTAATTCCTGCTTATAGATATAGATATTTTTAAATTAATATATGATGGACGGACTTATATCTGCAATATTGCCACATCCTGTCAAAATCATGGCCTGTTTCAATTCATTTGCCATAGTCTCAAGTACGAGTTTCACTCCTTGGATTCCTCCACCAAAAGCCCCTATGATTATTGGTCTTCCAATAAGCACAGCATCAGCACCTAATGCCAAGAGTTTTAACACATCAACTCCAGAACGTACTCCCCCATCTACTAATATAGTCGTCTTACCCTTGACCTCTCTTGCAATTGCCGGCAGGACTTCCGCCGCACCTGGGGTACTATCTAAAATGCGTCCACCGTGGTTTGACACGACTATAGCTGCCGCACCAACCTCTAATGCTAGTTTGGCTTCATCAACTGTCATGATACCCTTAAGAATAAAAGGGAGGTCCACCTTTGATATAATCTTTTCCAATTCTTGCTTATTTTTAGGCCCCACCGGTTGTCCCATAAGGGCCATTGTTATAAGACCCGCTCCGTCAACATCCATTCCAACAGCTAGGGCCCCAGAGACCTCAGCCCTTTTAGCCATATCCAAAATTACTGAGTTTTCTCTGGGTTTTATTATTGGTATACCATGACCTTTTTCTTTTTTAATTGCTTCAAGGCCCGAATTATAAAAAACCGGATTTCCACCATCACCTGACATGCCTATTGTCCCCGCAGCTTTGCTACCGGATATAACCATATTTATAAAATCCTCTTCTATTACTGCACCACCCATATTGTACTCGGAACCAGTAATTGGGGCTGATAGAATCGGCATGGAAAGGTCTATGCCAAATATATTAGTAGTGGTATCAGGATCTTTGGCATTATGCAATGTCCTTAAGTTTAATTTTATTTTCGCCAAAGCCTCCACATTTGCCTTAAAAGAAGCACCTGTACCTATGCCACCTATACCTGGAACTTCGCCGGCACATCTTGTACCATCACAGACTTTACATACATGGCAATACCCCTTCATCTTTTTTCTTGCAATTTTTCTTATTTCTTGTAATTTCATCCTTTTTCTCACTTCCTGTATATAATTATATTCTAATTATACATGGAACATCTTCTAAAGAAAAGTATTCTCGGTGCCACAAACTGTCTTTTAGAGGATATTCCAAGTTTCTGTAGAATAAAATATTATGAATATAGCGCTATAAATAGATTCGCAACAAATTGGAATTATTATAAATCAGAAAATAAATTCATAAGGTCAAGGGCTTTTTAGTAGGGGGGATAATGTGAGGATTAAAAGAAGGACTTTTTTTGTGTCTATTGTCATCATCGTTTTTTTCTTTAATTTAATGTTTTTTGAGTTTACCCCGGAAATATTGGCACAAGATATACAACAGCAGCTTATAGAGGAAATATTGACTTTAGATGCGCGGGTTTTAGCACTTAAAAACGAAGTTGAAATGCTTTCACTCAAAAATGAAGAGCTCCAAAGGGAATTGGCGGCAAAGCAAAACGACTTGGCTTTGCTAAATACAAATTTCGATAATCGGCAAAAACAACTTTCCCATTGGATAGTATTTTCTTTTAAAGGGGGTATTGGGAATATACTTTCAGTGCTAATAGGGACCGAGGACTTAGGGGAATTCTTCAGACGTCTTGACAACATCATGTGCTTTTTAGAATACTATAATAATATGATCATTGAAACAAGGGCCCTTATTGCTCACAGAAAGCAGGAGGAAAATGCCATTATGGAAAAACAGCGGGAAATTCAGGCTTTAGAGCAGCAGGCTAGAATTGCACTGGAAAAAATAACTCAAACCATAGCATTAAAACAGAGAGAACTGGAACAAGCCAAACTAGTACTTGAGGACACTGGTTTTCTAGAGGAAATCAGTGAGGATTGGCAAAAATCCCTGCCTTCTCTTGATTACCTTTTAAAGAACATTTCTTTACTGCCTTGGTCTAGACTAAGTCCAGATAATCTGAAGATTAATTATCTGGCATTGTCTGCAAGAGCCGAATTCTATGACACAAGCGTGACAAATACCTTGCTTTCAAGTGATAAGAATTTTAAAAATGTGTGCTTTGCTTTTGATAAAGATGGTATTACAGTTATAGAAAAAGAG
>CAYMGK010000147.1:0-4780 GCA_964389965.1 uncultured Clostridia bacterium
TCTTGCGGGCATTTCTGCTTCGGAGCGGCGGTAGATGATATATACTTTTTCAGCTCCCATTCTAAGTGCAGAGCGGGCCGAATCCATAGCTACATTCCCGCCTCCTACAACTGCTACTTTTTTTCCTACTTTAATAGGAGTATCGGTTTTAGGGAAGCTATATGCTTTCATGAGATTTATTCTTGTCAGGTATTCATTTGCTGAGTACACTCCCAGATAATTTTCCCCGGGAATATTCATAAACCAGGGTAGACCTGCACCAGTACCTACAAACACAGCATCAAAGCCTTTTTCAAAAAGGTCATCAACTGTCAGGATTTTACCCATCACCATATTTGTCTCTAATTTTACTCCAAGTTTTTTTATAAAATTCACTTCTTCTTTCACTATATCTTTTGGTAGCCTAAATTCGGGTATACCGTATATTAGTACTCCTCCGGGTTCGTGAAAGGCTTCAAAGACTGTAACATCGTACCCTAGTTTGGCCAAATCTCCTGCACATGTAAGTCCTGCAGGGCCGGAACCTATGATGGCTACTTTGCTGTTTTTAGGTGGGGTTTGTTTTGGAGCTTTTATGCCTTTTTCAAGTTCCCAATCTGCCGCAAAGCGCTCCAGTCGGCCAATACCCACCGGATCCCCTCTGCGTACAAGCACGCATTTTGCTTCACACTGTTCTTCTTGTGGGCAAACTCTACCACATATTGCTGGCAGGCTATTGGTCTCTTTTATTACATTTATGGCACTTTGAAAGTCTCGCTGTGCTATATGTTTAATGAAAAGAGGAATCTGCACTTGAACGGGACAGCCTTCCATACATGTAGGTCTTTTGCAGTCTAGGCAGCGTCTTGCTTCATTCACTGCGTCTTCTTCTGTATAACCTAAGGCCACTTCTTTGAAGTTTTTTCCTCGCTCTTTTGGGTCCTGTACCGGCATTGGTGTTTTTGTTTTGCTTCGATTTATTGATGACATTTGCATCCCCCTTCATGCCTATCTATAGCTGTTTTTTCTTCGTTTTTATATGTTTCAAGTCGTTTCATTAGTTCATCAAAGTCCACTTCGTGCCCATCAAAGGCCGGTCCGTCAACACAGGCAAATTTAGTTTCACCGCCAACTGTTACTCTACAACCACCGCACATACCTGTGCCGTCTACCATTATAGGGTTTAGACTGACAATAGTAGGTATTCCATAGGGCTTCGTAATCTGAGATCCGATTTTCATAAGAATGGGTGGGCCTATTATGATAATCTCATCAAATTTCTCTCCTTGTTTTAAAAGCTCTTCAAGGACTACTGTTACAAATCCATGTCTGCCTTTAGTGCCGTCATCAGTGCATACATATAATTTGTCGCTAACAGCTTTTATTTCCTGTTCCATTATCAGTAAATCTGCTGTTTGAGCTCCTATAATACTTGTTATTTCCACTCCCCTATTGTAAAGCAACTTGAGTTTTGGGTAAAGTGGGGCTATCCCTAATCCTCCGCCAATTCCCAAGACTTTTTTGTGGTCTGCAAATTTTACCGCTTCTCCTAAAGGGCCTACAAAGTCTTTCAGACTATCGCCGGCTCTGAGTTTTCCAAGTTCTCGTGTGGTTTTACCTACTTCTTGGAAGACTATGGTGATTGTACCTTCTTTCACATCGTAGTCGGCGATTGTAAGGGGAATTCTTTCTCCTCCTTCTTTGATGCGTAGGATAACAAATTGCCCAGGCTTTGCCTTTTGGGCAACAAGGGGTGCATCTATCGTAAATTGCTTGATAGACGCTGCTAGTTCTTTTGTGTCTAATATTTGGAACATAATAAACCTCCTATGTTTTATATATAGTTTTATTGCCCCTTTTCAAAATAGATGTGTTTGGCAATAATATTGGCTTTTAGGACATTAATTGCAGTCATGTGTTCAATGACTTGAACGACTTTTTTTTGTGTCTCTAAAAGGACCGGTTTTAGTGGAATCCCGTATTTTACAGTGAGTTCTAATCTCAATATTATTCCACTTGTATAATTTTCTATAAATGCCCTCCCACCAAGCCCTACTCCATGTACTTGTCTCGCAGTATATAAGGCGATTTGCTTGATGGTAGTATCATTTATAGTATATTTGCCCATATAACTATATGTCGGCCTTACAACGGACTTTTCCTCCAGTAACTCTAATGGTCTTCCTTTTCGCTTTCGAAAAATTCGCAAAGGGTCCAGAAAGAAACCCGAAAAATCTTTTTTTATTTCAAGGGTAGGCACCGGTATTACGTGTTTTCCGGCAGCTCTACGTATTATTTTAGCAGTGGTAATTTCTTTATGTGATGAAATCTCCTCAATTCTGATAATTGATTCAGGAGGCGGTATAGAGAGAGTTTTACATATTATCCTGATCATGGAATCTGATGTGCCAAGGATGAGAAGGCTGTCCACCTTCATCTCTGAAAGTTTGTCTTTTACTTCCATGGCATGGGCAGGATCATGAAAAATGGCACGCCTGATTGCCGCTATACGGGTAGTTTCCCGTTTTGCCGAATAACCGGCCAGGACCCTACTACCATGGATGAGGAGCCCATCATCAATTATGAAATTTGTTTTATTTTCTTTTGCGATCAATTGGGCTTTATGACTCTTGCCTGTACCACTTTTACCGATAAGGGCCAAAACCCGCACATCTGCACCCCCCGAATCGACATCTTTTACATTATAGCATTATTTTAAGGATATTTGTATAGGATTTTTATTTTTATACCATTATGCCAACTTTCTTTAAAAAAACAGGCCCTTATTACCTAATAAGGGCCTGTTTTTCTCAATGATATTTTATTGGATCAAAATTATTTGTTAAGGCTCCCCAAAAGGATGGATTTGAATATCCCAACCTCCATAGGGCAACACCTTTAAGCCCCTTGCGTATGGCTAACTTGGCTTTTGCATCTACTGAATAATTACTTTCCATCCATATTTCATGGTGAACTTCGTTTTCATCGGTATATGTTCCAGAAAGGAGGCCCGATTTTTGGTCAAGTTCAAGATTTAGATTGTATTTTTTTGAAAGTTCGTCGGCAAACACCAAGTAAGTAGCACCATTATTTTCCGCAATAATAGAATCCCTCTTTCCGTTCGCCCAATCATACCCGTAGTATCCAATTCCCAACACTACCTTTTCCGCCGGTATACGGGCTATTGCATAATCAACTACTTCCTCTACCCAGTCGATTCCAGATTGAGGCCCGGGTGTTCCAGGGTTCTTGTCATAAGCCATCAATACTGCAAAATCACAGTGCTGGCCAAGCACCGAGTAGTCATATGCGGGCCACCAGTCGGCTTGCTCTGTTTTAACCGGTAATGAAAGATTTAAACCTTTTCCCCTTGTCTTTAACTTATTATAGAGATCTTTTATAAATTCATTGAATTTATCCTTATCAGGGGCTCTGAGACCTTCAAAATCTACGTTTATCCCATCATAACCTTCCCTCTCGACTACTGTAATCATTTGATTTATAAGGCGTGCCCGTGATTCAGGTGAGTCTAACACCTGTTTTAGTCTTTCAGTATTGCTCTCAAATACGAGCATATGTATTTCAAGACCATTTTGTTTGGAAAGTTTGATTACTTCTTCATACCCATCTGGAACATTTATGTACCGTGCACTATCTCTATCAGTTAAATCCCCATTTGCATCTAAAGTATACCATTTAACTGCAGTGGATGACATATTGTCGGTATTTTCTAGGAAGTCACTATATGATTGGGAGTAATAATAGCCCATTATGTATTTTGTAGGTTTTTCGTCAGTATTGATCAATACTGTTCTGTCCTCATTTTCCCACATTACTGTAGCACCAAATGCCTCACTAAAAAATCGTATAGGTACTAAAGTCCTATTATTCATAATAATAGGAGGTGTATCTAATTCAACTTGTGTCTTGTCTATGTAGGCGATATTATTCCCGATTTGCAAAACCACAGTCTGCTCTCCCTTATGGGCTGTCACAATTTTAGTGTCTTGGTCCCAATTAATGCGGGCTCCAAGGGTCTCTCCTATCTTCCTAAAAGGTGCCAAGGTTCGATCATTTTGTATGATTGGCGGCACATCAAAGTCCAAGCTTTCCCCATTCAAAACTATCTTAACTGGGTCTGCCGCCGCACAAGACCCTAGGGGAGTAAAAACCATGAAATTCAGCATTAGTATAGCAACTCCAATAACTAATCTTCTCCACATTCTTCTATTATTCATATTAATCTCCCTTCGTTAATATGCTTGAAAATAAGTCGACGGCATATATTGATTTCCAACATATACCGCGCAAAACCTTATCAAGCCCGCAAATCCGATTTCATTATAAGTAATCCGCAACCACTATTCAACTAAAATTAGCCGATTTAATGAAAATGTAATATTTCATTCCTACCCTTACCAACTCTTTCAACATCACCATTTCTACAGTAGAATATAAATCTAGCCTTTCGGTTTTTATTCTCCGGCTTTCAAACACAAAAAAATGCAATAAAAAAGCACCTACCTACCGTAAACGCTTTGGACTACAAACTGTATTTCATGATTTTATATACTTTTTTATTCTTTACTTCACC
This sequence comes from uncultured Clostridia bacterium, assembly GCA_964389965.1. Taxonomy (GTDB): domain Bacteria; phylum Bacillota; class Thermosediminibacteria; order Thermosediminibacterales; family Tepidanaerobacteraceae; genus DUNY01. The sequence continues at coordinate 4,574 of CAYMGK010000147.1, forward strand.
TAAGTTCTTTAGCGCAAAGAAGATGTTATTGAATCGTCTTTCATCTTCAGGTTTTTGTAGCAAGACTTGGCACAACTATAATGAATTTTTTAAATCCATAATTCTCGTTTAATTTCATAATGGTTTTCAAAAATACATAGGTCTTTCCAGTGCCCTATCGTGTCAAGGGTATGATACAAAAAACACCCAATTTTCATTAGGTGTTTT
>CAYMGK010000148.1:0-4676 GCA_964389965.1 uncultured Clostridia bacterium
GTCTCGAAGCGGATGGAGATCCGGCCGCCGGTGAGGCGCCCCAGGAGTTCATTTCCCAGGTCCTCAACGTCGGGCAGGGCGTTCTCCATGATCAGCACCGGGATCTCTTTGTAGGCCCGAGCCAGCTTGGCGAACAGGTGTTCTTCTCGGGCCAAAGTGGCAACCTCGGTCTCAAGCTCCTTCTTCTGCCGGTCTTTGGCTTCGAGATCCTTCAGCTGGGCCTGGATGGTCCCGAGTTGGATCCCGATATCCTGTTCCTGCTCCTGGGCGTCCTTGATCTGCTGGCGGGCGCCAAGCAGGATTGCTTCCGCTTTCCGCAGGTCCGCGGCGATGCGCTCCATTTCGGCCAGGTGTGCAGTGACTGTGTCTAACTCCTTGAGCAGCTCTTTCCGGCGCCCCTGCAGCTCTTCGGCCTGTTGCAACGTTTCGGCCAAGTTTGCTTCAGCTTGTTGCAACTCCGGCAGCACCTTCGCCCACTTTTCCAGGGCGGGGACTTTCTCGCGCAGCTCCCGGTGCAGGTCAGGGTCATAGCCCACAGCATCCCGGGCCTCCACGGTCTTCTGCCAGGGATTGATGTGCGGGTTCTTTTGGGCGTTCAGCTCTTGCAGGCGGGTGGTAAGGGCGGGCATCTCCGCGGCGGCCTCCCGGGCCGATTTCAGCAGCTCACACCCCGCCTGTATATCCCCGGAGCATGGCACTTGGTCCAGAAGCTCAGCCTGGCGCCGCTTGCTTTCGAGGGAGCTTTCTAGGCCGCTGATCTCGCCTTCCTGTTTCCGATCGAAGTCTGTCACCTGCCGCTCCAGGGTCTGCGCATTCCGGGAATACTGCATATACAAAAGGGCCTTATTTTCCCAAACATCCAACTGCAGCTTTATTTGCTCCAATTCCGCAGCTTTCGCCCGGATCTCATCTCCCCGATCGATAATCTGCTGCAGGCGCTGTCGTTTTTGCTCAAGAGTATGCAATTTATCATCGATACCTGCGCTTTCCCGGGCAATCTGCTGCTTGCGGGCCTGCAGGTCATCTCCCCGGGCGGCCTTAACCCGGAGATCGGATACTTGCTTCTCCTGGGTTTCAACATCTATCTCAAGGTCATATATCTGCTGCGCCAGTTTTTCCTTTTGTTCTCTTAGCCCATCTTCCTGGAGGCGCAGTTGAGGCCGTCCCGATAGTTCCGCGTCAAGATTGTCAACGGTCGCCCTCTTAACTGCGGCATCCTCCCGGTGTTTCTTGGCCTTATTCTTTGCCGCCTCTTGCAAGCAGTCGTAAATGTCTAAACCTATGATCTGGCTAAATATCTTCATCCGGTCGGTCGGTCCCGCCATGGTAAAGCGGTCGGCTTCCCCCTGGAGAAGGACGCAGCTGCTCACAAAGGTTTCATAATCCATCCGAAGTAGATCCCGGATCCTGTCTTGGGTCTCCCTTATCCCCGTTCCGCTCATGGGGATCCAGTCAGCACCGTTTTGCCTGGCCAACTCCAGGGTTGACTTGCCTCTGCCTTTGTTGCTCCGTGTCCGGATTACCCGGTAAGTTTCGCCGGCCAACAAGAACTGGATCTCTGCCACGGCGTTCTCCTGGCCCTGCCGGATGTAGCGGTCAAGATCCGAATACCGGCCCTCTCCATAAAGCGGCCAGGTAATTCCATCTACCAGAGACGATTTCCCGGCGCCGTTGGCACCCAAAAGGGCAGCCAGGGATAACCCGGTCAGATCTACCTCGGCGTCGCCGTATGATAGGAAATTCTGAAGAGCAATTTTAGTCGGTTGCATCAGGGGTCACCTCCACTCCATGCTTTTTTAACTCCTTTGTCCACTCAGCTTTCACTTCTTCGGAACAATGTGCCATGGCATCAAGCCAGGTTGGCCAGCGCCCATGTGTTCCGTAGAACCAATACTGCCAGTAAAGGCTTTGCTGATTATGCGGCATATCGGGGTCATGCTTTGTCGCACACTGCTGACAGGCGTCCGGCGGTGGGGGAACCAGCATCATCCCATTTTTCACCACACCCCCACCTCCTGCTGCAGGCCATTCGCCCTAGTGGACAGCTCGGCCAATTCATCATCATCCACATTGTTGACCCGGCCCCACATGGCCAGCGCTTCCGTAGGCGTCATCCCGGCGTCTGCTTCCGCGGCCCGGGTGCGGGTCTCGCGCCTCACCTTGGCCTCAACACCTTGCACATAAAAAGCACCCAGATCGTAAAGATCCCGGGTGATTTGCGCCTGATTGATCAGCTTGGCCTGGGTGTCGGTGCACTCGTAGCGGACCCGGACAATGGCGTTCTTGACCGGCGATTCGATAGCGCCGCCACCGGACAGGCTATTACCCAGATCCGTGAGCATCTCTATCACAGCATCGGGATCATCTTCCGGATAGGGCAGGTCAAGGGTGTAGTAACGGCGGGCGGGAGTAGTAACGAATGCGCCGGAATGCCATCTATCGTAGCCCACCTCGTGGATCCAGAAGCCCGGCTCATGGCCCTCCTCGTTAAAGGACAACCGCTCCGGGGATCCGCAATAGAAAGTCGGAACCGAAAGGCCCTCCACCATTTGCGGCTTGTGGATATGGCCCAGGCAGATCAGCTTGAACCCAGATCCCTCGATGGCCTCCCTGGTTAAAACCGGCTCCTGCTGCTGAAGAAGATCCTCGAATCCCTTGTCGGCGCCGGTGCAGGTGATGTGCGACAGCAAGATCTTGAAATCGTTAACGCATTCAGCTTCGAGCCCGCGGACCGCTTGAGTCACCCGCTCGGTCATCAGCTGGTGCAGCTCATGGGCCGGCAGCTTGGCGAACTCTTCCTTGCTGGCCATGGCGCTGCGGTTAATGCCGGGTAAACAAGCGATGGAACAACCGTAATCAAACACCCCCGGGCTGGTAAAGATCTCAACCTGAGGGATACGCATCTCCTTGATCAGCTCGTAGGCGGCGACAGCATCATGGGAAGGTGTTCCGCTGATGACTACCGTCTGGATCCGGGCATCCGACAGCCGGCGCAACCACCGCACGGCCGCGGCAATTTCCACGCTGGCCCGGTCCAGAAATACCCGGGCATCTTTAAAAAGGTCTCCGGCGACGAGAACCAGACCACACTCTTCTTCGATAATCCGGTCGGCCATGAAATCGGCCACCCGGCAAATGTCCTTAAACCGGGAATCCGGGGAGGGGCCCGGATAACCCAGGCCCCAATGCAAATCACCAACATGCGCTATTTTCATCTCCGCGCACCTGCCTTCGGTTTGGCTTTAGCAGCCTTTTTTTGGCAAGCGACGCAGAGTGCCTTGCCGTAGATTTTGGTGCTGTATTCCGCGATCCGCTCCGGCGACCAGTTGTTTGATGTCTCGATGAGCTGGTCGCAACCCTGGCAGACAATGCCATCATCAAAAATCGCCTGCTGCCCGGTTGCGCTCCCGTCATCCCAGGGCGGCAGATCATCCTCAGATATGACCGCTTCTTCCTCGGCCTCGTAGCCGACAGCTGGGGCGTCCTCCGCAGCGCCTTCGTCACCTTCCGGGCTGTACTGGTCCACGTCGATGGGCGGCGGCAACTGCTGCGGTGCCCGGATCTGCTGCATCGCCGATTGGCCAAACAGGTCGGCAGTAGCCCTTACCCCGGCCTCAGCCATGGCCTTGCGAACTTCCGGATCTGAGTAATCCGGGGCGAAGTCAACGGTCGGAACCGCGAACGGCTTTTTCAGTTCCGATACCGAATACTGGTGTTTGACGCTGAGCAGGGCCCGGACCACGCGGAGCATGGCCCCCGTTTCGGCCCTCATTAGCTTGTTTTTACGCCACTGGATCATGTTAGCGCGGGTTTTTTGTGCCGCCCATTCTTCAGGCGAAAGGCCGTTTCTTTGCTTCTCGCTTAACCCATTTGCAGTTTTTAAGTTTGCATCATGGTTTTCCATCTCAATAACGTCCAGATCGATTTCTTTTGTCGCCTTAAGCGGGATCCACTCACCCGAGGGCTTCCGCATCGCCCCCACGGCCTGGTAGAGGACGTAATCTTTAGAGACGGAAAGAACCTTGGTTTCATTCCAGTTCCAGACGATCCCCGCAGCGGTGCCCAACTTCAGGATCGCGGTCTTAGACAGGGAAAGCACATCCTGCCAGCCATTACCCACCTTTTTGCTGCCAACCTTGAACACATCGCCCGCGTCCGGATCCGGATTCAGCTGCACCTGCTCCACTCTGATCCGGTGGTACGGGCTGATCTGCGTCATGGTGACGGTGGGAATCAGCACGTTGCACTTGCCCTCGTAGTCCTTTAATTCGATAAGCTGCTTGGACAACTACGCCACCTCCCGATCCAGCAGCCGGGCAATGGCCTGCAGGGCCTTGAGCTCGTTCAGAAGAGCGTTCAACCCGATCCGGGCATTGGCAACCAGGTTTTCGGCCTCCTTGACTTTCGCCCGCTCCTCTGCCGTTTTATCCTTCATCTGCGCGGCCCGGATCTCGGCGTTCTTGCCATCGATGATCCCGCTCAGCAAGAGCCCCGCTTCGGTATTGCTAAGCGATTCTGCATAGGCTTCCTGATACTGCACCGCCTCAAGCAGGGCATTCTCCTGCGCCTGAATCTCTCCGGGTAGCTCCCTCAACCTTTTAATCACATCATTTTTCACGGCGAAACCTCCTTTATTTTATTTAGATGGCGGGGGGCCAGGGAAACCGGATAGGGCA
>CAYMGK010000149.1:0-4546 GCA_964389965.1 uncultured Clostridia bacterium
GGGAGCCATTTTTTTATGTACTTTTATAAATACATGCGAGGCCTTTAGGATTTAATACAAGAAAAAATGGAGATACTAAATAATACCTAAAAGCCATTTTTTGATTATTGGGGAAATAAAAACCTGCAGGATTTTCTGTATTGAATGTCGAAATTTTAATATAAGCAAATAAAAGATTTGCTTGCTTAATAAACTATAATTAAGTAGAGGTCAGAGATGTTATCTTAAATTATTTTAGTGAAATAGAAAATAAGGAGGCATGTCCATGCTTACAAGAGTGTGTTCCGGTGGTGTAGTCTTTTTTAAAGACAAAGTTTTAATTTTAAAGAATGAAAAGTCTGAATGGGTATTGCCCAAAGGGGTTATTAGACCGGGCAGGCTTGCCCAAGAAGTTGCTATAGAAAGAGTAAACCTTGAGGCGGGGGTCAATGCGTCTATCGTATCATATGTAGGTGAAACGTGTTATGAGTTTTATTCTGTTACCAGGCAAAGACCGGTGTGTAACCAAATAACCTGGTTTTTGATGGAGGCCATCACTGAAAACTGCAATCCAAATGCGGCTCTTAATTATTTTGAAGGTGGTTTCTATCCAATAAATGAAGCCCTTAATAAAATCACTTATAGTCAGGACAAATCTCTTGTAAGGATGTCATACAAACGATACTTAGAGTATTTCAAAGAAAAAGATGAGGCCATAGTTTAAAAAAGCAGCTGTGCTGCTTTTTTAAACTATTTTTGATTTAATTTGGTTTTCCATGGCATAATCTAAATTTTTCGCTTTGACGGCTATTTCATTACTTTCAATAACGCCTTTTTCCATTAAGACTTCAATAAGGCTTACTAATGCCAAGGTATTTTTGTAATCAATCAATTTCATATCCGAAAGTTCAGCAAGGACGTCTATTTCCCCCATAAACTCCCCTCCTTGAGAAGGTTATGTTTGTATTCTATCCATTTTACACTAATTTATACAACTTCAAAACTTTTCAAGAATCCTGAAAAGCTCATCCCTTTCCAAGGGTGTAATTGGGTATTTACCTTTAGTCGTGACCATAGTTTTTTCCTTTGAAGTTGTGATTTTGCCTATTATTGTGGAGGGGATACTGCGCTTCGCCAGGGCTTTGGTAACTTCCCTTCCGTTCGGTGTACATATGAGCATTGAACCACTCGAAATAAGGCCTAATGGATTAGCATCAAAGACCTTGCAAATTTGCCATGTTTCAGGTAAGATGGGAAGCAAATCCTGATATATTTCCATTCCTACATTTGAAGCTGTTGCTATTTCAAAGGAGGCACCAAGTAGCCCGCCTTCGGTAATATCATGCATTGCTGAAACGCCGGTATTTGCGGCAATTATTCCGTCATCTATAACACTTATATATTTCAAGAAGTCCTGTGCTTTTTCAACAGTTTCTTTGGGGATTTTGCTAACTAAATATTCTTTGAAATCAGAAGCTAATATAGCTGAACCTTCAAGGCCCAGAAATTTTGTTACTATTACATCATCTCCGGGCTTGGCACCTGAAGAAGTTATGAATTTTTCTTTGTCGGCTATGCCAATGGCTGTTGCGGAAATAACCGGCTTAGTTACCACAGAGGTAATTTCACTGTGTCCTCCTAAAATCTCAATATTGATTTTTTTGGCGGCTCCATGTATCCCTTTCATTATTTTTTTCAAAAGAAATTCATCCGAACCCACAGGCAAGAGTAATGTAACGAGTATGCCAATAGGTTTTGCACCACAGGCGGCGATATCGTTACAGGCTACATATACGGAAAGATGACTACTATGAATATCGGCACCGGTTATCGGGTCAGTGGAAAGGACCGCCACCGAATCACCGAAATCAATAATACTACAATCTTCACCGAAACTTGAATGTATTAGCACTTCCTCCCTAAGTTTACCCATATAAGGGTATACGCAGGATTTTAGAATATGTCGTGGGATTTTCCCCGTCTTTAGCATAATACCACCCCAAAACTTACCTTTTTCAATTAGCACACAGAAAATTGAATTTGACCTTGGTATGATTATACCAAAAAAAAGATAGTTTTGACAAACAATTGAATAAGTAAGCACCATTATTTGCGGGCAAAGCTTGATTTTCCTAAAGTCATCGGATATAATCTAGTGTACAAATGCACAAAACAATAAAAGCTATGAAGGAGAAAGTAGTATAGGCCTTTTTGTAGAGAGCCGGCGGTTGGTGAAAGTCGGTAAAATCCTATATATGATTCCGCTCCGGAGCTGTGCCTTTGAAGAGGTGCCGGGATTTTCATATAAATCCAGTTAAAAACAAGCAAGTAATATAAAAAAGGGTGGCAACGCGGGTCCTCTCGCCCCTTAGGGGTGAGGGGATTTTTGCATTCTTTTTAGTAGGTCAAAAAATATATCAAACCTAGGAGGTATGATGACATGCTTGATGTAAGATATGTAAGACAAAATCCGGACATAATAAGGGCATCATTGGAGAACCGTGGGACTACTGCGGATTTAGATAAGTTCTTAAGGCTTGATGAGGACAGAAGGAACCTATTGTATGAAGTAGAAAAATTGAAGAAAAACCGAAATGAGGAATCGGAGGAAATTGCTCGAAAGAAAAAAGCAGGAAAATCGGCAGATAAAGCAATTTCCCGGATGAAAAAGGTGTCTCAAAAGATAAAAGAAATGGATGGCCGAATAAGCAAGATCGAAGAAAAACTTCAAAACATATTACTTGAAATACCAAATATACCCGATGATTCAGTGCCAATAGGGAAATCTGATGCCGATAATATGGAAGTGCGCAAATGGAGTGAACCTAAAGACTTTGATTTTACTCCGAAGCCTCATTGGGATATAGGTGAAAGCTTGGATATTTTGGATTTTGAACGGGCGGGAAAGATAACCGGTTCAAGATTTGCTGTCTATAAAAGTGCCGGTGCAAGGCTTGAAAGGGCATTGATTAATTTTATGTTGGATTTACACATTGAACACCACGGTTATATAGAGATACTGCCGCCTTTTATAGTGAATCGGGACAGTATGACAGGAACTGGTCAATTACCAAAATTCGAGGAGGATGTTTTCAAACTTTTCAATAACAATAATTACTTTTTAATTCCCACTGCTGAGGTGCCTGTGACCAACCTACATCGAAACGAAATTCTTGCAAAAAAAGATTTACCCATATATTATGTGGCCTATAGTGGTTGTTTCAGGGCAGAGGCAGGTTCGGCGGGGAGGGACACAAGGGGACTTATCAGACAACACCAGTTCAACAAGGTGGAATTAGTGAAATTTACAGATCCGGAAAGCTCGATGGAAGAACTTGAAAAACTCACTTCAAATGCGGAAAAAGTGCTTCAACTATTAGGCTTGCCCTATCGTGTTGTAAATCTATGTACAGGGGACCTTGGCTTTTCCTCTGCTAAAACTTACGATATAGAAGTATGGATGCCAAGTTACAATCGTTATGTAGAGATATCTTCCTGTAGTAATTTTCGGGATTTCCAGGCTCGTCGAGCAAAAATACAATACCGGCCTAAAAAAGGAGCCAGACCGGTATATGTGCATACATTAAACGGTTCAGGCCTTGCTATAGGCAGGACAACAGCGGCAATACTTGAGAACTGCCAACAGGCCGATGGTTCGGTAATCATTCCGGAAGTCTTAAGGGAATATATGGGGGGAATAGATGTAATTAAATAAATATAAAAAGGCGGCTATTTTTTCTAGCCGCCTTTTTATTACTTCCGGTAAATTCCATCTACGTCAATATTGCCGGAACCAGCCTGAACAAAGGTCTTACAACAAGTTTCCATACAGGAATTTACCGGTGTTTCCGGAGCCGTGCTTGCTTGAGGGGCATCAAAACTATCAGGCATACTACTACCTGTACTATCAGATGTAATCATTATTTCTGATGCGTCGCATATATTCCCGCTTTTCCAATAATGACAGTTTGCTACACTACAGTGAATCCTCGCCACAAACGAAACCTCCCTGAATTTATTAATATTGAATCATAAGTAATTCGGAAATTTATCTACTCTTAGTTTAGCTGAAAGAGAAAATATATATGCTGGAAGTTAAAGGACATTTTGCTTTAATTCTTTTAAAAAAACAGGATGCATGTTATTGACATATGTCCACAACAAATATATAATTGATATTGTATACACATATTATAAAAAAAGTTGTGGGAAGGGAGCCAAGATGAGTGAAATTATTTTTAGACTGTATACCCTGTTTTCAAAAACAGGTTTTATTTGCAACAAGGGATTTAGGGTACAGACAAAGATCAAAAATATTAAGAAAGGTCATGACCCTTTTATGTAAAACAAGTTGGGAACATACCCCTGACAAATTAGCCAACGATGTTCACAATCTAATTCGGGAAGAAATGGGGGTTAAAGATCCATACAAACACATCAAGCGACAGAACAACAAAAAAGCCATGGAATTGTACCCGAAACTCAAACAAAGGCTCAAACAAATTATAATAAAAGAACGGCTGTATGTTACGGCGAATTTGGCTATCGCAGGGAATATTATTGATTA
>CAYMGK010000150.1:0-4534 GCA_964389965.1 uncultured Clostridia bacterium
AACTGGTGGTGCTAATTTGTGGTTTGGTTGGAGTTTTTGTTGTAATATCTAACCGGTAGACTCCCAAGGTCAGAGAGGGGTGCAGGTTGCTCATAGCGGGAGCGAGTTGAAATCTTTCTTTCCTGTTTCGGTTAGCTATTCGAAAGCTGAAAAAGTTATTGTAGAGCGGTATGTAGATGGACAAGAGTATTCTGTAAATGCTTATGTCAATAAAGGTCATGTTGAGTTTTCTTTTATTACAAAAAGAGTGTCCTATGATGAATATCCTGGGGGCATTATTAAAAAACATATCTATGAAAATATTGAATATTCTTGGAAAGAAGACTTACTTAATGCACTTTCTCAAATAGTGAATGTTTTCAACATTTCTGATGGTCCTGTATATGTTCAATTTAAGGTAAACAGCGATGATCAGATAAAAATAATTGAGATTGCTCCGAGATTTGATGGATGCCACCTATGGCGTCTTATTAATACTATATTTGGAGTGAACTTATTAGACGTCTGTTTTGAGCAATTGCTTTATGGGGAAAATGTAGAACAGAAAGAAATGAAAGTTGCTACCAGCACAAAATATCATCTATCATTCATAAGTTCGAAGCCAGGCATTCCCGCTGTTTATCCAAATGATATAGAGCCGAAAGCAATGTATTATGAAGAATATTATAATACTGGTACCGTTGTAAGTCCTACAAATGGATACATGGAAAAGATTGGTTATTGGATAGGAGAATATGAATGATAGCAGTAACGGGTTCTACGGGGTTTATAGGTTCTGCTCTTGTTAAGCACATTGACGAACCATTTGTTGCTATTCGCTCCAAAACTATAGATATATCCCAAGCTAAAGTTCGTCATAATGAGATTTGTGAGTATTGTGATTACACCTCGCGCTGCATAGAAGAGATAATTAAAAAACATGGAGTGGATACTATTATACACTTATCTTATATTAGAAGCTGTTATGCTAATGATTTAACTACATATATTGAAAATATTAGAAACACGTCTTCCTTGTTTGAAGCCGCAAAAACATGTGGAGTAAAAAACATTGTGTTTTTGTCATCAAGATCTGTTTATGGTAAAAGTAAATCAATTCCCACAAAAGAGACAGACCAGTTAAACCCCTATGATTTTTATAGTTTATCAAAAATTCATTGTGAAGATATTGCAGAATATTACAATAGTGCTTTTGACATGAAAATTAAGGTTGTTAGACTTGCTCCTATTTATGGGGATGGTGACAACTCTAAAAACCTAATGTGGCACATACTGCAGACAGTTAAAGATGGTGCTAAGATAAATGTGTATGGGAAAAGGCAAGGGAGATATGAATATCTTTATGTGAAGGACGCTGCATCTGCCATTTACAATTTCTCGCGGCTTTCAGAAATTGAAGGAGTTTTTAATCTTGGTGCAGGAAGGAACTACTCTATTGATGAGGTTGTGTCAATAACACAGGCTATCAAGCCGTCTCTTGAGGTTGGGTATTTTCCTGATAAAAAGGCGGATGAAAACATATACTTAATGTGTTCGAAGAAATCTTATGATGCACTAAACTGGAAACCAAGTTATGATTTGAAGAGTGGTATTGAAGACAGCTTAGAGCATGATTTATTTATAGAGTAAATCAAAGGAGAATATATGTTAAACTATAAAGCTCGGAATAGCGATTCTGTGTTGCTCAAAAGTTATTTATGGTTCTTAAAATTCTATAGTTGGGCGAGAAATCTTCCAATAATGGGATCGATATTTAGATTTGGATATGCGTTATTGTTGTTAGGTAAAACCAACTGGAAGGAAGCAAAAGAATATAAGAAAGAATACTCTAAGTTGGGGCATAAGATAAGTTGGTATGATGTTGTTTCGTCATATTTTAAACATGGAAGTATTGCCAAAGAATATTTCATATATCGTTTTTTTGAAAAAGAACCAGAAGAGAGAGCTTTTTGGGTTACAGAAGGAATTAGATTTTGTTTTGATAAACCATTACATATACCTCTTATGCCATTAATATGGGATAAGTATAATTTCTATTCTAAGTATCATAAATATATGGGAAGAGAAATCATTTTATTGGATAATAACTCTAATCTCAATGAAGTTGACGAATGGTGCAGAACAAGAGGAAAATTTGTAGTTAAACCAAGAATGGGGTTCGGGGGGGGGGGGATAAGTTTCTTTGAATATAATTCCCAACCGGGTGCTATTACAGGGCGGCTTGAGGAACTTTCCAGGAAAGGTAGTTTTGTTATAGAAGAGATTATTGAGCAACATCCAGACATTGCTAAGTTCAATCCTAGCTCTGTAAATTCCATTAGAATAAACAGTATGGAAAAAAATGGGAAACTGTCTTTTTGGGGAGCATTTCTGAGAATGGGAATGGGTTTGGAGGTTGACAATATGGCTTTAGGTGCAATAGCCGCCCCAATCGACATCTCTTCTGGAGTGATTGTGGGTGAAGCCTTTCGAAGTGTAGGAAGTGGCCAGAATAAAACCTATTCTCAACATCCACAAACCAAGGTTCAAATTACAGGATTCGAGATACCTTACTGGGATGAAGTCATTCGACTTGTATATGATTTATGTGAGCATGTACCCGGGGACAAATATGTTGGCTGGGATGTTGCTATTGGTCCGGCTGGACCTATTGTAATTGAAGGAAATTTCGGATGGAGTATGATACCATTTCAAGTTTTTAATGATAGGGGTATGTTAGAAGAACTGCTACCTTATTTTGATAACAGATGTCTTTATCCCGTACAGAAAAAATATGTCTAAAATCGACAGAAAAGCACTTATAATCCACTAGATAATTTGATAGCCCGAGTATGTAATATGGCGAAAACGAGATGAACAATAGATGAAAATAACAAGCCGTAGGAAAACCAAGTCGTTGATTAGCTTGGCTGTACTTATAGTAAGCATATACTTATTGGTTAAAAATGTAGATTTTGATACTGTGTTTTATAATCTAAGCCAAATCAATGGACTAATCTTTGTTTTTACAGTTGCAATATCTATATTTAGGACATGGTTGGGCGGATTGCGGTGGGAACTGCTACATCCAAATGAAGATAGGGGGATGAGTAAGTGGGCGTATTTTAGACTATCCATGTTAAGTTTTTTCTTTAATTTGTTTATGCCGGGTGCCTTGGGAGGGGACGTTATTAAGACGGCATACGCTATAAATGAAAGCGAGGGACAAAAGATTAAAAAAGTGATCGCTATTCTAATGGATAGAGTAATTGGATTAATATCAATCCTCATCTTGGGGATGCTTGCATTACTGATTACACATGAAAAGCTTCCAATAAGTCTTTGGCATGTCGTGGTACTGTTTTTACTATCTGGTGGTTTTGTCATTTTTCTGTTTAGCTCCAAAGTTCTTGATTTTTTCGAAAAGATAATTGGCAAGACACCTTGGCTAAGTCGTCTTATTAGCCCCCTTTTGACTAATTGGAGAGAGTCAGTAAAGTATTATAGAAATAATTTAAATAGCGTTTTTTATTCACTGGCTTTATGTGTACCGATTCACTTAATATCATTTATTATATATTATGTTCTTGCCATTAGCTTGGGGATTAATGTCGGGTTTTTTGAGATGATATTTGCTGTGGCGATCATGTGGTTAATAACAGCAGTTCCGATCAGCATTGGAGGCATGGGGATAAGAGAGCTTTCTTTTGTGTGGCTGCTGGGAATGTTCAGCGTGCCACCAGAGCAGGCTGTAAGCTTATCAGTGTTAGGTTATGTGAATTCATTGATAAAATCAGTGTTTGCACTACCGTTGTTATTTGATTTTAGAAAAATAAAAGAAGAGAAAGTTTGATGAAAAATATTCCGTTTAATAAAGCATATTTTACTGGGAAAGAAGCAAATTATATTCAGGAAGCTTTTAAGAAGGGTCATATTCACGGAAATGGTTACTTTACAAAGAAGTGTCAGAGCTTTTTTGAAGAAAAGTATGGGTTTAAGAAATGTCTGATGACTACATCCTGCACGGATGCTTTGGAAATGGCTGCAATATTGATTGATATTCAGCCCGGTGATGAGGTGATCTTGCCTTCATATACGTTTGTGTCTACCGCCAATGCTTTTGTGTTGCGCGGTGCTGTTCCTGTGTTTTGCGATAGCAGAAAAGATCATCCGGGTATGGACGAAGATAAGATTGAAGAGCTTATTACAGATAAGACAAAAGCGATTGTGCCGGTGCATTATGCCGGAGTGGCTTGTGATATGGATAAAATCATGTCGCTGGCTGAAAAATATAATCTCTTTGTGGTGGAAGATGCCGCTCAAGGAATCGATAGTTTTTATAAGGGTCGAGCCTTAGGTGGGATTGGACACATAGGCTGCTTTTCTTTTCATGAAACAAAAAACATATCTTCCGGTGAGGGTGGACTTTTGATTATCAATGATGAGAGATTCGTTGAGCGTAGTGAAATAATCTGGGAGAAAGGGACGAATAGGCAAGCTTTCTTTCGTGGTGAAGTTGATAAATATGGTTGGGTGGATGTTGGTTCGTCATTCT
>CAYMGK010000151.1:0-4503 GCA_964389965.1 uncultured Clostridia bacterium
AAAAAGGTATGGAGAAGGGCATGGAGAAGGGCATGAAAAAGGGTATGGAAAAGGGTATGGAAAAGGGAAGAGCTGAAGGAAGAGCTGAAGGCATGGAGAAGGGCATGGAAAGACGGGGAATTGAAATAGTATCCAGATTGCTTGAAAGTAAATTCGGAATCTTGCCAGAATATTACAAAGAAAGACTTTCCAAGGTGAAAAAAGAGGTTATAGACAGGATAGTAAAGGATATTTTCAAAATAGGAAGTATTAAGGATTTAGATAAATATTTACCGTAAGTATTCGCTGTCATAGTTCTTGCAATACAAAGGACCGCCCTTAAAATGAAGAAAGTTTTGGCCCGAAAAAAGCAAGAAGATTCATCTCCGGTAATTTTCCCCACTACTTTAGAAACTTTAAAGCACCATTATCTGATGGTGCTTCTTGCCATATGTGACAGTTTTAGATATACGGTGAATGGTATGGGGCAAACTGAAAATAAGTGTATAAGTGTATAAGTGTATGCCTGGCACCGGCACCGGATTTACTACTTTCTAATGCCTTCTGTTAATAAATTATTCAATAACTGGATTTCTTCTTTTGTTAGGCTATAAATTCCATATACGATATTGTTTAGCTCTTCAATTAGTGAATCGTACTTTTCGTTTACTAGATTTACAATACCGCCATACACTGTAGGGCTTGCTAGCTGTGTAACATTTATATTTAATGGTGTTTTCATGATATTCCCTGTGAATCCGGCTAGATATTGTTTGTAAAGTTTTTTAGTGAATTTTTCATCTTTGCAGTTAATCCTTAGGTCAGAGTTTAAAATAATAACGGACTTATTGCTATCGTCTAATCTAGCCTTGTGTACCGAATAGTCGGGGAAAATACCACCTTTTGTTTCAACTTGCCAATAATCACAGTTCTCGGCAAGATTGCATACGATTATTTTGGTTGAAATCTTTTCCTTAAACCATTCAGTTTTAAAGGAGAAGTCGCCATTTTCGAAGTTCATTTTATCTTTTACAAATAAATGTATATCTCGAGCTATTTTTATAAGTTGCTCCTTATATTCATGTGATATTTCGTCAACATTTTTTACAAGAATATCTTTTACACCTAATTGTCTAAATCTATAATATACTTGGACCACCTTAGAATTAACTAAACCTGCAAGCAAATAAAGGTCCTTTTTAGATAACAAGTCATTTGGTGTCAAATACGCAAGGCGCCCACCATGTTGAGGTAGTATCAGTTCATCAGTGACAAATGCGTAAATTTCGCCGATATTTCTTTTTTCTAAAATACAGAGCTTTGTTTTGCTTGTAATGGGATTATCCAATATGTTTTTAAGATTTTGCAATCTTGATCTCCATAAAATATTATTATCCAAGTAAGTATAATGCCTTTTAGAATAACCAAAACGAATCATGTGTTTCTGGTATATGAAAGGCAAAACACGTTTTTCGTCAAATATTCCATTGATTTTCCCTTTCTCAATATTACTTTTTAAATAATTTCCTGAAGTCTTATTGAAATCCGATAATTTCCCCTTAAAAACATAATCAGTTATCTTTCTTTTAATACCTTCCCTTGAATCATCCACTAAATAATTTAAGTCTCCTACATCCACGCCAGTATTTAAATTCGAATATGTTGATAAAGGTTTCGACTGGCTTTCAATAATATCCAGCAACTCATCGTAATCCGAACAACTGAGGATGTAATCATGCTTTTCTAGGTATTTTCGCTGAAGTCTATGCTTGAAATTAATTTTATCTAGACTTTTAACTGTGAATTTCTGTATGTCATTTTTGTCTTTCCTTCTTTTATTCCAATATATATCGCAGAAGACATCATATTTATCGGAAATCTCGTTTATATTTGACAAATCCAAAAACCCTATTTTATTATCACGTTTCACACCTTTACTCATGACGATTATATTAGTACCAATACCTGCTTCGGGTGCAAACATGGAATTGCTTTTTTCACTTACATTATTAAAGTTTATAATATAATGAATACTATAGTTTTCGAGCAAGTATTTTCTTAACCACTTGTAAGTTGGAATTGTAAGATATGTATTTGATGTTATGAAACAGATTATCCCATTATCTTTAACCAGTAAATCGGCAATTCCAAAGAAAAATGCATACATATCAGTTAGCTTTCCTTTATTCTTTTCACTATTAGGTACATTGCCGTCAAAATTGGCATTTTCCCTTGAAAAGGAGATTTCATTTCCATCTATATCAAAGTTATTTTCAGCATAGGCAAATGGCAAAAGCTTTTCCTTCATGAATTTTGTAGGACTGATATATCCGTATGGCGGGTTACTTATTATAATGTCATATTTATTTTGTTTGGCATTTACTATTTCCGCGTGCCCTTTTATGGAACTGCGCACATCTTCGGAATAAAGAAATAGCTTTTGTTGTTGTCTTTCTACTTTAGCTTTAAAAAAAGGCCGCATATCATAGCTATTTGTTCTAAAAATCCTTAAGTTTGTAATGGGTAATTTACTAAGATTATCCCCACCGTATGCCTGTATTAATGAAAAAAACATATTTATATCTGCAATGCTTTTGCTAAGTGGGTTTAATTCAAACCCATAAATATTTTTTTCTATCCTTTTAGACTTGTTTCTACCCTTTATAAAACCAAAAACCCTTCCATAGCTGTTAATTGCCGCATTACTTGCAATGGAATTAATGTGTAACACCGCCTCACTCATGAAGGTGCCGCTACCACATGCCGGATCTAAGATATCCAAATTTGGCATATCCGGTTCGTACAGATTGCGTTTATTAACTTTCTCAAGCACATCTCTTACTAGCATCCACATGAAGCGGACTATTGGCTTGGGTGTATAGTATTGGCCCAGTAACCTTCTGTATGTTTTTTCCTGTTCTTCGCTTTCTCCTTGTTCTAAATAATGTTCATAAATATCTCCAAGAATATCCTGACTTAATTTTTTAAAGTTTACATCGTTAAACAACCTAATAAATGTTAGCAAGTTGTGCGGTGAAACAAACTCCAGTACCCACGAATATATATCCTTTTTTAACAGGAAGGAGTATTTTTTCAAATCAGGTTTTTGGAATTCATATACACTTTTAAGGTACTCAACGAGCTCTTCTTCACTTGCTTTATACTTTATGTTTAATATGCCGTTTGAAAGGTATCTAAAATTATATGCCCCATCTATAAACTTTGTATTGTGTGTTGCGATATCTTCAAGTATCCTTAAAAAAAATGTCTTGTTTATCAAATTATAAATGGATGTCAGCACAAATGCTTCTTGATAATCACCGTTTGCCAGATACCCTTTTATATCTTCTTCACCAATCTCGCAATCTATATTTGTCATAAAGTCGGGTATATAATTCATTTCTGAGCCCCATAGAAAGTAATTTCTAACAACAGTATTTTGTGGTTTATACAATAATTCGCCCAGAGTAGTTACAATATCCTCCGAGGCGTTTAGTAAAGCGGTGTACACATTGTTGATTCTATCGTGAAAGTCATATTTTATGTCATTTTCGAACTCAATCATTAGCCTATATAAAGATGTTATGAAATTTTGCCGGACAGAGAATTCAGAAATACTACTTGTGTCTTCGCAGTCCTCAGGATTAACGAAAGACTGGTGCTCAAATACTACATCATATCTAATCGTATTGATATATTTCATATCCCTTGAATCTAGGTTGTCGAATTCAACTTTGCAATAAAGATGTTTTTTAAAAACTTCAATTTCAAATTCAGAAATACTTTCTAGATTATTTAAATTTATACGTGAGTCCTGCTTTATTTTCGTCGCATTAAAAATAAAAAGTGTAACATAATCAGTGGAACAAATTAATCTGATTTTTGACTGATTTGCCCTAATATATCTTTTCAGTTGTAAAAAATCGATATTGTCAATGTTTTTATGTAATAGGTTAAAATTTTTCGTTTCTATTACAAATTGGCTGTGTGCCTGTTTATTTTTAACTTCGCTATTACCAAAAAGTCTAATATCAGGTGTCCTGCTTCCCTCTCCAACTTTTTGAGAAACGTCATCTAATATATTTTCCAGTGAATAACCTAAAGGCCCCAAAAAGTCCCTTATAAAAATATTCCTGTCATGCTTTTCAAAACCACTTTTGTTTTCCTTATTCACATGAATGCTTGAAATACCCTGAAAGTAATCTACAAAAACACTTTTTTCCAGATTCAATAACCTTCCCCCTCAATGCAGTGTATTACAAAAAAACCGCTTCCCAAATATGTACATATCATATTTGCAAATTAAAGTCTACGGCAGTGACACTATTACATAGATAGATATTTATAACGCCAAGGCCCGGTTTATTCATGAGAAAGATCCGCCTCCAAAATGACTTCCTAATGATGTTTTTTGCAATATATGACAGTTTTCGATATATGGTGAATGGCATGAAGGCAAACTGAAAATAAGTGTATAAGTGTATGCCTGTGCCTGGCACCTATACCGGTTGTAGAAATGTATCA
>CAYMGK010000152.1:0-4016 GCA_964389965.1 uncultured Clostridia bacterium
TGGCACTGTACAGGGTGAAAGTGCCACACCAAGTGTCCTTACATTAGCATGAGCTTTTTCTGCAACTTCTTTTACCTCTTCAAGGGACATCATCTTGTCTGCAGCCGCACCTGCACATTTATATACAAAAAATATGCCTGCAACACCCCGCCTTATATTCTTGTCTTCGGGGGTTTTAGGACCGGGAGCGGCAACATCATCGCCAACAACAACACTTTCAACTTTTATATCTTCTTCAAAATCGGCCATTTCTGCTGCCTCTTCAAAGTTAAGAATATCACCACCATAGTTTCCGAATATGTATAGAACTCCTGAACCACTGTCAATTTCTTTTGTTACATCCAACATTTGTTTAGGGCTAGGCGATTGGAATACATCGCCTACAGAACAACCATCTAACATACCTTCCCCTACATAGCCTAAAAACAAAGGAAGGTGCCCACTACCACCACCTGTGGCAATTCCAACTTTACCTTGTTTTTTCTTTTTTGAAACAAGACAATGTAAATCATCTCCAACATATGAAACCATATCGGGGTGGGCTAAATAGATGCCTTCAAGCATTTCATTAACGAAATTCTCGGGTTTGTTTATCACCTTTTTCAAGTTTGATCACTCCTTTTTTCAAGATGTTTTTAGTTTTCATTTTTCGTATGATAGTTTCTAATTGATCCAAATTCTGTACTATCATAATACAAATTAATATAAGGCCGAACATAAATGTTTTAATAAATGAATTGAATCTCAAAATGGAAAATGCACCTGAAATAATTTGAATGATAATTATAGCTAGCACTACACCTGAAACTTTACCTTTCCCCCCTGAAGGGTTTACTCCCCCCAATATTACAATAAGTAGTGTGAGCAAAGTATAAGTAGAGCCATAGTCCGACTTTGCTGAACCATAATGTGAACACATAATTATTCCGCTAATAGCAGCAAGTATACCAGAAAGCACATGTGTTTTGATTGTCAAGCTATAGTTGTTTATACCCGCATATTTTGATGCTATAGGATTTGAACCCGCCATAAATAACTGTTGTCCATAAACGGTATATTTAAGCAGATACCATATAAACACTGCAATAAAAATAAATATTAAAAGTGAAATGGGAACCGTGCCAAATACAAGCCCATTGCCTATTTGTTGAAAACTTTCGGGAATACCTGTAAGTGCAGGCCCCTTTGTAATAGCCAATCCTATCCCAGTATATATTTGTAGACCGCACAATGTAACAAGCATGGCCGGTATTCCAATATGACCAATGAGAAAGGCATTAAATAAGCCACATATTGCACCTACGGCCAAGGCACCGATTATAGAAAGTACAATCACTTTACCATCAGGCTCTCCAAATGATATGATGATTTTCGCAGCGGTAATTCCCGATAAATTGGCAATCCCTACAATGGAAAGATCTATACCGCCTAATATCATACATATCATCATGCCTAATGACATAATGCCAAATTCAGGGAATTGGTAGGCCATCGAAGTAAAGTTTCGTTGGCTTAAAAAAACCTTTGGAGATGCAATTGTAGCGAACAAAAATACCCCTAAAATGATAACGGATAATCCAATGATGTAATTATCTTTACCTATGTTTTTTAACTTTTCATTTTTTCTCATATTTAATATTCTCCTGCTTTACAATTTAGGTCCAGACATAATTCTTTTTTCACGGATTGACGTGATAGACACACCTATTATAATAACTACACCCATCACAAAGCTTTGCCAGTAATTAGGCACACCTAATAATATTAAGTTATTGGAAAGCAATGTCACTAACATAACCCCAAGTACTGTGCCAATAACTGTGCCGTGACCACCCGTAATTCTTGCACCGCCCATGACCACAGCTGCAATCACCATCATTTCACTACCCATAAGGTTTGTAGGATTTGCATTTCTCATTAAAATGGTGTATGTCATGGCTCCTATACCAATAATTGCACCTGTAAATATGTATATAAAATATTGAGTCCCGGTAACATTAAAACCGGCCCTATGTGCGGAAACAACATCTCCCCCAATTGCCTTTATTGTCCTGCCTAACATGGTGTATTTCATTAAAAACCACACAATTATACTGAGCACTATTGGAATTAGTACCATAATTGACATTGACGACACTATTCCTTCGCTATTTGTGTATTGGAATAAGTAGGTTCTAGATAGACTATCAAGGGTTTTGGGGATATTCCCTATTTCTCTTGTTCCAACAAATGCCAATAATCCACCATTGGCCAATGAGCTCACACCTAATGTTGCAATTAATGTAGGTATTTTGAACGTTCCAATTAAAATCGCATTAAGCAGTCCAAATAAAACACCTATACCTATGGCCATTAGATAGCCGATAAGAATGCTATCAATACTATTATTCACCATTTGAGTTATTGTAAAGTAAAGGGCGAAATTTGCTATAGCAGGAAATGAAACGTCTATTCCCCCGGATATTATTACTATCATTTCACAAAGTGCAAAAATTAGGGTTACTAACATGGACCTTGCGGTGTCAACCACAGTTGCCGCACTCCAAAACGCAGGATTTACCGTGCCTACTACCATACACCAACCAACAATTACAAAAAAAACTATTACTTCATTGGTACCTAAAAAGCTTTTTATGCCTTTTACGTTAAAATTCATCTGCCGTGGCTCCCCTTTCACATCGAACCCGAAAGCAATTCTGATAATTCATCTTCACATTTAATATCCTCAGTGTTTAGATAAGCAACTATCTTACCTTCATTTACAATTAAGACTTTATTACAGTTTTGCATAATCTCGGGCAAGTCATCAGATATTATAATTATTCCAACTCCACTTTGGGCAAGATCTCTTAATATTTTATGTATATCGGATTTACTTCCCACGTCAACCCCAACAGTTGGTCCATTGAGAATCAAGACTTTTGGATTCATATTTAACCATTTTGCCAGCACGACTTTTTGTTGGTTACCACCTGAAAGTGTTTTAATTAAAAATTCAGTGGAGGGGGTTCTAACGGAAAGCTTTTTTACCCACTTGCCCATAACTTTTTGCATTTTATTGTAATCTAATTTTCCTGACTTTAAATACTTTTTAAAGGCCGACACGACAATGTTAAGTCCTATAGATTTATTAAGAAACAAACCTTGGACCAATCTATCTTCAGGCACATAGCCAATATTATTTTCTATTGCATCAGAAACTTTTCTTATTTTTACTTCTTTACCGGACAGGAAAACCTTTCCACTAGTCATAGGAAGAATACCAAAAAGTGCTTCACCTATTTCACTTCGGCCTGACCCTAAAAGACCTGTAATGGCAAGCACATCATTTTTATACAGACTAAAATTTATGTCTGTCAATAAACCTTCAACAGATAAATTTTCCACTCTTAGAATTTCTTCATTTGTCTCCTGTGGTCTATATGTTACATCTTTAATGTCTCTTCCTGTCATTTCACGGACGAATCTTGCTCTGTCAAATTCTTCTATTTTGCCGTGTGCGACAGTTTCACCGTTCCTGAGTATAGTAAGTGTTTCCCCTATGGAATAAACCTCATCTAACTTATGGTTAACTATTAAAATTGCAATACCCTCGTCACGCAACTTATTAATAGTCTCAAACAACCTGGATACTTCTTTTGATGTGAGTGTAGTAGTCGGTTCGTCAAGAATAATAAGCTTTGCGTCACTGAGTAATGCTCTACATATTGCCACCATTTGTTTGTTTGCCACACTAAGTCTCTCAACTAAAACATTGGGATTTATCTTTGCGCCGATCTTATCCATAGCCGTTCTTGCTATATCATGTACTTCTTTCCAGTTTATGAACTTTTTGCTTTGCTCCATTTCAAAATTAAGGGCAATATTCTCAGCTACGGTCATATTCGGAAAAATTGAAAAATCTTGATAGTTTCTTTCAGCTTTACTTGAAAAGTAGGGTGCTTGTTCTACTATGCAATCTATTTGCCTTTTGACATTCCCTAAATCAATAATAAGTTTTCCATCTAACTTGGGAT
>CAYMGK010000152.1:4026-4429 GCA_964389965.1 uncultured Clostridia bacterium
CGGAAAAATTGAAAAATCTTGATAGATTACTTGTATACCATTTTTTATAGCCTGTATAGGCGTTAAATATCTATATGATTTCCCATTAAGGATAATTTCACCACAGTCTGCGTTATGTACTCCTGATATCACTTTAATTAAGGTGGACTTGCCACATCCATTTTCACCGACTAGGCAGTGTACTTCCCCTTTTTTAATGGTTAGATCAATACCCTTAAGTGCCTTTACACCGCCAAATGATTTTCTTATTCCTTTTAGCTTCAGAAAAACTTTTGACATGCGCTAGCCACCCTTCAAAGTAATTTTTGGTAGTAGGGAAAATCTCTGAACAATTCAGAGATTTTCCCTGTACATACCTTATGTATATTAAAAGTCATATCTTGGGTCGTCAACATTATCTTTC
>CAYMGK010000153.1:0-4395 GCA_964389965.1 uncultured Clostridia bacterium
TTTGTTTTTTGCCACTTCCAATTGGTATTTATAAATGAGATTATCCAGTTCAGCACTATAATGCTGCACATCTTTGTTAATAAGACTTTTACTTACATCCAAGGTCAGGTATAATTTTTCCTTGGTGTTGTTTATTTTTTCGGCTAGTCCCGCCATTGTCACAACTTCCTTCCTAGCTTTTTATCAACATCCTATAGCAACAATGTGTACGCAAAGTTTATCATAATATTGCCGCAAATTCAAACATGTTTTTTGCTCATATGTAGCATTATATGTAAATAAAATTGGAATATCTGCCTATTATTGTATTTAAGTGCCAATCTCTATTACATATGCTACATCTTCTGTCAAAATAAGTATTATCTACTTAGAGAACACTTTGTTAACTTGGACTTGATAAAAATACCAAGCAACGGCTAAAAAGAGTAGTTTACCGCAAGACTTTTCGCTACATAAGAGCACCGGGCAATTCAGCATTTTACCACTGAATGCCCACTTGCGTATCTCTTAATACACATAGCGCCCTTATGCCATATATTCGCTTGAAAAAATACATATATCATAAGCGTTTCTTTACTTTGTTTTCACATAAATTATATCTTCAATGCTCGGTGCTGGAATATCCAATTTCTCCAAAGTCTCCTCATTTATAAAGATATCTGTCTCCTCAGATATTTTTATAGGCATACTGGATATTTCAGCACCTTTTAGCACATCTACAGCCATATTTCCCGTATCATATCCTAATTTGTAATAATTTATTCCTGCTGTAGCCAATGCCCCATTTTCTACGGAACCTTCTTCTGATGCGATTACAGGGATTTTCTCTTGTAGTGTGCTTTTTACTATTATCGGCAAGGATGATACGACCAAATTATCTGTAGGAACATAAAGCACGTCTATTTTTTTGACAAGACTGTTAATGGCATTGCTAACTTCGTTTGTACTGGTTATTCCCATTGTTACAATTTCATATCCTGTTGCTATGCTTTTTAATTCATTAACTTGAACCTCGGAATTGACTTCACTTGTGTTATATATAACCCCTATTTTTTTTACATTAGGCAGTAGCTTTTTCATCAAATCTAATTGCTTTTCCACCGGTAGGTAATCTGACGTCCCCGAAACATTGGTGCCCGGTTTATCCATACTTTCGACAATTCCTGCTTCAACAGGATCTGTCACTGCAGAAATCAGTACGGGTATATCCTTGGTAGCATTGTAAGTAGCTTGGGCTGAAGGTGTAGCAATTGCAAAGATCAAATCTTTCTTATCTGATGCAAATTTCTTACTAATTGTCTGGGCTATATTCATTTCACCTTGGGCATTTTGATAATCAATTTTGATATTTTCTCCATCTTTATAGCCATTATCCTTAAGTGCTTGAATGAACCCCTCTCTACATTGATCCAATGCTTCAAATTCCACCAATTGGTTTATTCCTATGTTGATTATTTCTTTTTTCCGGGCCTTTCCACACCCTGCCATTGCAACAATGACAACAAGCAAACCCACAATTAATCTTTTCATTTGTTTTCCCTCCCGAATATAATCCTTTTTAAACAGCATAATCAAACTTTTCCAAGACATCTTCACTTTTTAAACGTTTTTTTTGTACTTCATTTAAGTTTAGGGTTATCTCACCTCCATGTAACATTATTAACCGATTTCCATATAAAAGAGCATCTTTAAGATTATGTGTGACCATCAATGTTGTTATGTTTTTTTCTTTGACAATCCTTTCCGTAAGTCCCATAATTTCTTTTGAAGTTTTAGGATCAAGAGACGCAGTATGTTCATCCAACAGCAATAATTTTGGATTCGTGACACTTGCCATTACCAATGATAAAGCCTGCTTTTGTCCACCAGATAGATACTTCACTTCCACATCGATTATCTTTTTTAGGTCTAGGGATATATCCATCAAAATTGAATAAAGTCTTTCGGTTTTATATCTTACGCAATATTTTAAATTCGCCAAGTCCCCTTTGTTAAGCGCCATTGAGAGATTCTCCCTGACAGTCATGTTAGAACATGTGCCTAGTGCAGGATCTTGAAAAACCCTACTCATAATCTTTGATCTTTCGTATTCCGGCATTCGAGTTATGTCAACACCCTCAAAATATATGTTCCCAGAAGATTCCGGGACCGCTCCTGAAATCATATTCAGTAAAGTGGATTTACCCGAACCATTGCTACCGATTATACTGATAAAATCACCTTTTTTAACATTCAGGCATATGTTTTTAAGTATTATGTTTTCACCTGTATAGACATTAAAAAAACTTTTGGATAAATTTATGATCTCAAGCATTTTCTTTCACCTTTCTTCCCCGCTTTTTCTCTTTATTGGATTTCAAGTTACTAGTCGCCATAAACATAATTATAACAGCGGAAGTCACCATTTTTAAATCTACAGGAGTTAGGCCCAAATTCATGGCAAAGTAAATGGTTATTTGATATATTGTAGTCCCTACAACAACCAGTGTCGTCTCTTTCAGATATTTCCTTTTAAATACAAAGGATGTGCCAATTATAATGGATGCAATTCCCAATATTAGTGTACCTATTCCCATAGAAATATCGGAAAACCCCAAGTATTGTGCCATAATACTACCGGAAAAGGCAACCAAGCCATTTGATAGCATAAGGCCCAGTATCTTTATTTTTCCTATATCCATTCCCAAAGACTTTACCATTTGTGGATTGTCGCCTACAGCCTTAAGAGTATATCCCAAACTCGTTTTTAGAAAAAAATCTAAAGACAGTTTAAATATAACTACTATAACAGTAATGACAAGTAATGGATTGTAATTTGAAAAAATGTTTGCTTCACCGAAAATTGGGGTGTTCGCTCTTCCCATAACTCGTAAATTTATGGAATACATTATTCCCATAACTAAAATTCCTGAAAGTAAGTTGGAAATTTTGATTTGAACATGAAGTATTCCTGTTAGCAAACCCACTACTAAACCTCCGATAAGTGCAATTGCAGAACCCACTATAGGCGAAATACCATTTTTTAAAGTCGCAGCAATAATTGATCCACCTAAAGTAAAACTCCCGTCTGAAGACAAATCCGGAAAATCTAGTATTTTATAACTAATATACACCCCTAATACCATAATTGATAATATTAAACTCTGTATTAACACTTCAGTTATTGCCCTCATGAAATCCCTCCCCTTAAAACAAACCGTTACTAGGTACAAAATACAAAAAAGCCCCATAGTGATTTTTCCTATGTGACTTTATGTTTTAGATACAAAAAGGCCACATAGTGCTACCTATGTGGCCTTTGATATTTATGATAAACTTAAAGCTAATAGCCAACATAGATACAAACCCCTTAAATTTAGGTTCAAATGGGTCTGTACCTATGCTTTTTAAAATTAGGTACAAACCCTATCTAAATTGGCTATTAAATTCGTATTGTAAACCGTATTGTTGCATGTTGTTCATAATAAGTATACCCCTCGAAATGTTTATTTATAAGAGCCTATCATTTTGCCAAGCAAGTGTCAATGTATCTAACTTACTATTTGGAGTTGATTAGGCCCGGTTTCGGGCTATTGTAGTAAATAACTTGCTTTTTCATGGCTAACCACTGTTTTACTTTAAATAGGCTTTCAAAACCGTTCAGAATTCACTTATTTTATCATACATGCTGTTATCCTTAAAAATAGAAGCATGTCGCATGTCTTGAAACATTTGGACATCAAAAGAAGTGTCAATAATTAACCATTTGCCAGCTAGATATACTTCATTCCAGGCATGGTATCCCTTGATTTTATCTCCATAACCTTTCACCAGTTTTGTGGGAATACCCACACTACGGAGCATTGAAGCAAATAATGAACTAAAGTCATAACACATACCCTTCTTTGTTTTTGCAATTTCTTCTATATTAGGCACATAATCATATGCAAATTCGTTCTCTTCGAAATCATAGTTATAATTATGTATAATGTGATTATATATCACCCGAACTTTTTCTTCATTGTCTTTTATATTTTTTGTTAATTCGGCCGCTTTTCTAACCACATGACTTTCATAATCCCAATCTATCAACTGAATTGTTTGCAAATAGACTTTAAGAGGATCCTTACTTTCCACTTCAACCATTTCCTGAATTACAGGTTTATATCGATTTTCCCTTGTATTCTCCAGTACCGTTATAGTATAACTGCCATTCCCCAATTGTAGGGGGAACACCTCTCTTTTCTTATATCTGCAAAGATTATAATAAAGGGTTGTCCCATCTTTTTGCACCATTAGTTTAACTTTATTATCGTTTTTGATGGAACACTCAACAGCAAAGACCCCATCATCTATTTGCTCGGTGTCAATGCTGTAGATATTAACGGCTCTGGTTGGCACAGCAATTGAAACAGT
>CAYMGK010000154.1:0-4394 GCA_964389965.1 uncultured Clostridia bacterium
ACGGTTTCCTAAACCGTGTGCCGGGGGTTCGAATCCTCCCAGGTGCACCATGTAAACGTTAGAATTGCAATGGGTTGCTATTTAACCAGATAATAGCAATTATCAAAAACCATCAAATTGTCTACTATTTGTCTACTACAGACAAAAAAACAGGCCAATTATAAGAGAAAACAGAAAAGAAAAACCATATTGCATATGCCAACAATATGGTCAGTAAAAACTAGATATATGGGTTATGTAAAGCGGGCCATTAAAGTTAGGCCTGTTTTGCTTTATTATTTTTATTAAACAAATTTTCTAGCATATCCGCTGCCTCCCTGTCGGGTCTCTGCAAAGCATGAGAATAAATGTCGGTCGTGGTAGATGCCCTGGCATGACCTAATCGCTTGCTAACCGTTTGAATATTAGTCCCCAATCCGATTAAAAGGCTAGCATTGGTATGTCTTAATTGATGAAAAGTTAACTTCGGAAGATTGTTTTCCTTGCGAAACTTACTAAACCACTGGGCTATCGTGCTATAATAAATCCTTTTATCATTCCATTGAGTAAACATCCATCTATTAGCATCCCAATCTTCATTCCAAAGATCACCGCATTTTAGCCTTTGTTCATTTTGCCAAGCCTTGTATTGTTTTAACAACGCCATTACAGAGGCAGGCATACTGATAACTCTGTCGGATGAAGTGTTCTTGGTATCTTTTATAAAACTTCCCTCACCCGGAAGGTATTGAGCGGCTTGCATTATCCTAATAAGAGAATTATCAAAGTCAACATGATCCCATTCCAAGCCGGATAGCTCACCTAATCGCATACCACCAAATATCACAAGATGCAGGGCAGCCTTATATTTTAAAGGTGCATCCTCTAACAATATTAATAGCCTTTCGGTTTCGGATTCATCATAAAATTCAGCTCGTGAACGCTCAACCTTAGGGGGCTTGACCCTCTTGGCTACATTATCCGTTATAAATTGCCAATAAACGGCTGTAGTTAACATTGAACTAATAACTCTGTGATGATGTTTGATAGTCCTGTCTGAAAGTCCCCGAGGTTCACCTTTTAGGACAAATAATTTGTCCATGTCTAATCCAAGGGCTTTGCTGACAGACATGGCCGTCTTACGCGAAACAGTGTTGCCATTCATCATGCTTCTAACAGTCCTGATTGACAAGTCAGAGGATTCGGCAATATCCCCCAATGAAAGGTTTTTCTTTTCTATAATGTTTTTAAAATTGGGATTAACAAAGAAGGTATCGTCAAGCCTGATTCCTTTTTCAGAGAGGTTGTCGTAAAACTCTAAAAGATGATTAGGTCTTAATTTTTCAAGCTTAATATGGCCCAATGCCGGCACGACACGGGTATGCAATATCTCTTTATATCTTGCCAAAGTTTTAGGTGCTAAATTTTTTTCCGCATAATCCCTAATCCACAGTTCTGTAAAGTCGGCAAGGGAGAGCTTTCCTCCGTCCAGATGTAACCCCTTTTCAACCTCTAGTTCAAATTCTAATGCTAGTTTTTCAATTTCTTTTTCCCACTTCTTTTCAGTCATATCAGTGGGTTTCTTAAATGTTTTTGTCCGTGTCAACTTTTTTCCCTGGGCATCATACCCGCAGGAAACTGTTACAAGATATGAATTGTTTCCCCTTTTTCTTATACTTGCCATTGTTTATTCCTCCTTTTTATTTTCCTCATACCAACCACTGGTACTGCTTGTGTTTAACCATTCTAAAAAAAAGGTTATTTTATCATTTGATGTCTCGGTTTTATATTCATTGAATTTTTTATTTGCGGCGTCTTTCCACACATTCCATCTGTCCTCTGTCCACATCCCCCCTTTAAGTCTCGCATGATTAGTCTTATATCTTTTTCTATACTCCCTATACACAATGTTTTCTTTGGTTTTTTTTCTGTATTTGCGTGTAGCACCTATTTGTTGACATGTTGCTTTAGAGCCTGTTTTTGTCATTTGCGTCCTAGTGCAATACTTAGTGTCTATCCTGTTTTCAGGTATAAAAAACAGACCGCAGTTTAAACATCTTTTTACGCAAATTTCTCTCTTTATCATTTCCTGAAACTCAACACTTAACAATGCGGCTATATTTGTACTTCTATAAACCAACACAGGTCTTGTATCAGAAATTTTAACAGCCTCTTTACATTCATCCTCAGTAGAAGAAAGTTTTATTGATCTAAGGTCAATGTTTGAAATTATTTCAAAATTATATTGCATTTTGTCTTGATAGGAATAGATTTCAGGCAGTTTCTCCGCTATCTTGTCTCTAGCTTTATCTGCATTCTCCATTACTAAAAAATATCTTTGATGTATTGTGAATGCTTGCCAGATGCCATCATCTTTTTCATTTGTAACCTCAAGACAATACTCAATTGATAATTTAAAATACTCCTGTATTCGTTTCATTAAAGACATGATTTCAAGCTGTGTTTCATGTAACAAAGAATGTATTTCCTCATCCTTATAAAAACTTTTTTTATCTAAATCATCTATCAGGCGTTTAGCGGTTTTAGAAAAATCATAAAAGGCACTAATCCCCCATTTAGTTGCAAAATTATAAAAATTTTCTTCAGAGTCAAAGTTTGTTGAAATAAAGTCAATTAAGAAGTCTCCCACCCTGACACTAGAAACCACAGGAAAGTTGGATAGCCAATATTGGCCTTGATGAGGCTTAAACCGCATTGAACTAAATTTTGATAATTCTTCTGTATGTTTCATTACCATTTCCTTTGTATTTAAATTACCTATACCTAAAACACCGTCACGAAAAGACCTAAACATAACACACCTCCCTCGACACATAGTAAAATCAAAAATAGACACATAACTATTGTACTTATTTTATTGTATCACATATTGATTAAAAAAGAAACATAATGTACAATAGACATAGCAATAAGTTTTAACTAATATTGTCTAAAGACAAGAAAGGAGAGCAAGGCATATGTTGACAAATCTTAAAATTTTAAGAATGAGAAAAAATAAAACCCAGAGCGAGTTTGCGGAAAAAATCGGCATGTCTCTGCCATGGTATTCAATGCTAGAAAATGGGCGCTATATCGCAACCGAGAATGTACGAAATAAACTAGAAAAGGCTTTTAACATGAGCGCTGATTACCTGCTCAGTGAGGTTAAGGTCATAGACGAAAGAGGAGGGAAACAATGAAAATCCCACATTGCATGAGCGGCGGAAAGTATCTTGTGAATTTCGATGATTTGCTGGAATACTTCAAAAATCCAGACAGGAATTTAGAAGAAACAACTGAAAGCGAATATGGCAAAATCCGCATGGTCAAATAAGGGCGGTGATAACATGCTGCAAAATGGATTCACAAGAATCGCAAACGAAATACTAGAAACCCTTGCTATCACTAATTTAAACGGCACCCAAAGGCGGATTTTAGATGTCGTTTTTAGGCAAACGTACGGCTACCAGAGGAAAGAACATGAGCTATCAATATCTTTTATAGCCAAAGCCACCAATATCCATAAAAAACAAATTCAGAGAGAACTAAGCAATTTAATAAAAATGAAAATAGTTACTGTGATAAGAGAAGCTACCTTTGGTAAGTCACGAATAATAAAATTCAATAAAAATTATAATGAGTGGTTACTAAATAGTAGGGAGGTAACGGAAAAGCTACCACCCAACGGAATAGTCCCCCATACAGGGAACGGATTAGCTCCCTCAACAGGGAACGGATTAGCTCCCCAAAGAAAGAAAAAAGAAAATATTAAAGAAAGTGCAATTGATTCTTTTTTTAAAGATGCTACTACGGAAAAACCTTCCGACAAAACAGAAAAAAATAACATTGAAGAATTTTTTGAAGAAATATGGAACCTGTATCCCAACAAAAGAGGTAAAGGCAAAATATCAGCTTCTAAGAAAAAAGAGCTTTACAAATCAGGAAATGAAATTAAAAGGTGCATTGACAGATATATCAAAGACGTAGAAACAAAACGTAATAGCTTCCCAGACCTAAAATTCCAACATGGGAGCACTTTCCTAAATAGTGGCTATGTGGATTTTTTAGACGAAAACTATTTAAAGGACGTAAAAGCAAAGCCCAAAGAAATAAAACCTGCGAAAATTATTGAGTATAGCTCGTACGACGAAGCGTACGCTGCATGGGCTAAGCGCAGAGGGCTAGAGGGGTGATTAAATGAGCCAGATTCAGAGAATAAAGCAGAAATATGGGCAACAGGCAGAAAGCATAATTGCGGATGGTCTAGGACTGAAAAAGAAAGGCAAGAAATATCATTGTCCTAATATATATGCCCATAGGAATGCAGACAGAGATCCCTCACTGTCATGGGACCCTAAAGCCCTTCAGTTTTATTGCTTTGGTTGCGGGATAAAGATTGACATATACGGCTACTA
>CAYMGK010000155.1:0-4336 GCA_964389965.1 uncultured Clostridia bacterium
GTTTTATATATTCAGCTACTACATACCAGGGTTTAGCCGCCCAGTACTTATGCATTTTATATCTGGCACAATCCCTTTGCTGTGGGATTGTGTAATCTATAGGTGTGTTAACACACATGATAATTTCCCCCCAGAATCATCCCTACATATGAGTACATTAATAAAGCCAAATAGTCGGTATAAGGAAAAACCACGGAGCCGTCAAAATCCCCATGATTAGTCCTAGACCACGGGCCTTTGTATACTTAAGACCAAGTTTTCTTCCCATCCGTCTATGATATAAGTAAATTAAAATACCTATAAATAAAACAATTATTACATGGACAGAGCCACTGATAAAATTAGACCAGAGAAAATCAGTATCAACATATTTAAAAAATACGGCACTATTTAGTAAGCTAACCATTATTATACCAGCTAAATAATCAGTAAAACAGCTGAAAAGCGCTGCTCTAAAAGAGTACCTGAAGATAACCTTACTGTTTATTTTCGGTCGGCTGGACCTTTCACTTCCAAATGCCCTAAAACAGTAGATTTGGGGGTTATTGAGTTCTTTTTGTTTTTTAAAATAAATGTAAACTATAATAGTGTGCAGTGCGAGCTTTATAGTGAAAGCAAGAAACATGGACTTTGGTATAAAGGGATATACCCATATGGGAAAAATCATATTATGTGACACTATTTACCTCCAAGATTTTATATAAACGGGAATACTTGTAACTATTTCGACAAAAAACAATGCTATTCCTTCTACAAATTAATCCTTCAACATCCTAACAATAAATATGCCCCAACCATAAATCCCGTTGGGGCACTTATTCTAAGATTTGATATGTATACCCTTATTTACTTGCTATGACCTCAATTTCAATCAAGGCACCTAGAGGTAAGCCTTTGACTTCAACACAGGAACGAGCAGGGGGCTCATTTGCAAAATACTTTCCGTATATATCATTTACTAAGGAGAAGTTCCCCATGTCTGTGAGGAATATGGTAGTTTTTATAACATTTGAAAAATCCATTTCCACAGCTTTTAGTACATTTTCAATGTTTTTCATTACTTGAATAGCTTGTGCTTCTATTCCCCCTTCAACCATCCGGCCTTTTTCCGGGTCAATACCAACTTGACCTGATGCGAATAAAAAATCCCCTAATTGAATCGCCTGTGAGTATGGACCGATAGCCTTTGGAGCAAGATCTGTTTTTATTACTTTTTTCATTTGATTGTACCTCCCGTTAATTTTAATACTTGGTCTAAGCATTGATGGTTTTACATTATTGCCCTTATAATTCTAATGTGGAAATCCTCTCACAGTAAAGCCTGTGAAAACTTCCCCAAAGTTAGACTTACTATTCTCTAAGACTTGGGCCCGCACTGCGCAGGGGTTTACGGGTAATTCGGCGTCCCGCCCAGTGCCCGTTAGAGTGCGTCCTGCACGCTACCCCTGCTCCGTTTGTTCCAAGCCTAAGAATAAAGAGGGCCTTGCTTAAAGGGTTAGTCTGCCATAAGTTTTACCTTGGAAGGTTTCCATACTAGAATCCCTGTTTAAATATTGGTTATTTATATTGTCACCTTTTATAAATAATTCTATATTTCGACGGAAAATCCTTCTAAAATACAAGGTAGTTTTAATAGAATTTCTAAAAGATAAAGGGCAAATACCTATATAATGGACTTTGCTCAAAACAGATGCTATCATAATAGTAAAAGTAAGTAGCAAAAGAAGGTGGGTTTATTATGGGTACTGTATATATCATAGGTCATAAAAATCCGGACACTGACTCCATCTGTTCAGCTATCGCTTATGCGGAATTTAAAAAGCGGATATCAGAAGACCTGTATATACCCACAAGACTTGGGGCCCCAAATAACGAAACTATGTTTGTATTAGATTATTTTAGAGTTCCATTACCCTCTTTACTGGAAAATGTATATACGCAATTATCTGATATAACCTATGACACATCTTTTAATGTGGCAAAAACAGCCCCAATCTCACATGTTTGGGACATTATGATAAAAAATAATATAAAGACTGTTACATTGATAGACGATGAAGGTAACTTCGTTGGAATTGTCACACTAGGTGATATGGCTAGGGCCAATCTTGAAGTATCAGATAATTTTCGTAGATTTATGGTTCCTATGGAAAATATAATACAAACACTTGACGGGAAAGCCTTGAATCTCTCAAATAACTATTTCAGCGGTGACTTGGCAGTTGCAGCAATGAAAGTGGAAGATGTAAAAAAGCGCCTGTCAAGAAACACACTTCTGATTGTTGGGAATCGCGAAGATGTTCAATTAGCTTCACTTCAACAGATGGTTAATACATTAGTGGTGACAGGAAATTGCCGGGTTTCTGATAGGGTTTTAAATAAAGCTATAGAAAACAAAGTGAATTTAATTAAAGTCCCATATGACACTTTCAATACAGTAAAATTAATTAGCCACAGTATCCCCGTCAAATATGTAATGAAAAGTGATAACTTAGTAACATTTGAAACACATGAACTGGTTGATGATGTTAAAGATGCTATGTTGAGATATAAATACAGATACTTTCCTGTTTTGCAAAACAAAAAACCTGTGGGCATGCTTACGCGAAGACATATCCTAGATTTCGACGGGAAAAAGGTCATTTTAGTGGATCACAATGAAAAAACCCAGTCTGTGGAGGGTTTAGAACAAGCTCGAATTTTAGAAATCATAGACCATCACAGAATCGGTGATTTAGAAACGACTTTTCCTATTATCTTTTTAAATAGGCCTGTAGGCTGCACTTCAACTATTATTTATAGTTTGTATAAGGAAAGGGGATTTGTCCCGCCAAAACCCATAGCCGGTATAATGTGCGCAGCCATTTTATCTGACACCCTTATTTTTAGATCCCCTACATGCACGGCGGAGGATATAGATGCGGCTAAAGCCCTAGCCCAAATAGCCAAAATCGATATTGATGAATTCTCAAAAGCCATGTTTAAAGCAGGCACATCATTAAAAGGGAAGACCGAAAAGGACATCTTTTACATGGATTTTAAAGATTTTAGTGTTAGAGATTACAAAATCGGCGTCAGTCAGGTAAATATATATAAGACCGACTTTGCACCACTTAAAGAAAACCTTTTAGGTTTTATGAGGGAGCTAAAGGAGCAAAAGGATTATGATTTACTTCTTTTAATGCTTACAGATATAATAGACGAGGGTTCCGAATTTCTCTATGTAGGTGAACATAAGGAACTGCTTTCCCGGGCTTTTGATCTTCATATCACAAGTGAAAGCTTTTATCTTCCGTATGTAGTATCACGGAAAAAACAGGTTATTCCAAAACTCATAACTGCCATATCTTCATTATGAGCATTTGTTTTTAAACTACCTGGATATGTATTTATGTATTTTTACAAAAATACGGCCCTTTCTACTTTTACCCCCTATTTCCGCTATTTTCGCCCTACCAAGGCGGTTTGCAGAAATCATATCACCTGCTTTTACAGATGTAGATGTATCCCTTACTGTCCTAAAGTTAAGTCTTACATTTTCCCCTTTAATAAAAGGGACCATTTTTGAACGGGAAAGGCCAAAAGCTATGCTAGCAATAGCATCAAGGCGAAGGGATGCCACTGTGCTTTTCATCTCCCTATACGGCCTTTCAGGCTGTAGTAGTTCCTTTAAGGAAATCTCTTCGATCTCCACAGATGTATTCCTTACTTTTACTAGATTGAGCCCAATATATTCCATGATCTCCTGTTTTACTATAATATCCGCACCGGTTTTGCTTACAAGGATATCACCAAGTTTTTCTCGTTTTATACCAAGATTCAAAATTGCACCAAGGTAATCCCGATGTCCTGGAAATTCCGTAGGATCCTTTGGTATAATTCTCAGTGCTCCTAAGTATGTCTCAAAAAATCCGTCACCCGGGCCTTCAGGATATACTACGATTACCTTCCGTTCCGCTGTTTCATGACCGCCGTCAAGATGAAATACCATATCCGGAAAACCGCGCGCAACTACATGGGCAATCTCTTGTTCCAAAGGGTCCAAAAAATCAGATGCCTTTTTATTATGGTTTTTTCTTACTATAACAAATATATCCCTTACGCGGGCTTCCACAAGCTTTTCATTTACATTATCCAAAATTTCACCACCGAATGATCCTTTTAAAAAATCTCATATTAACATTACATTTGCTTCCAATAGTGCCAGTCTGCCATTCATTTTACCTAGAGAGGATTTTTACATTGCAATCATATTATAATTATATAGGATTCCCTAGTTACTATCAATCCTACTTTCAATTTCAGGCATTCGATATTAGATAACATAGTTCTTTTG
>CAYMGK010000156.1:0-2308 GCA_964389965.1 uncultured Clostridia bacterium
GGCTAAATAGCAAAAATGGATTTTTCAAATATATATTGAACATAATAACTAGTGGTAAGGGATTATCATATCTATTTATCCTAATCAAAATTCCAATAGATATTACCTAAATACCTTAGGAGGTTCTTGGATGTTGACTATAAGCCACTGGATCTATATTTTAGTTGTTTTAGGAGTCATTGTTTCAATGATTCTTCGCAGGGATGTTGTACTAATATGTTTGATAGGGACTTTTTTAATAGGATTTGTTCATACTGGTTCTATAATAGCAGGCCTTCAATCGATATTTGAGTCTTTACTAGTTGGTGGGACTGAGATATTCGACATAATGCTTATTATAGCCATCATGGTGGGTATGTTGAAATCATTAGAAGTTATGGGAGCAGATAGAGTGATGCTTGCCCCTGTTCGAAGGTTTATGACCACACCTACAATGGCTTTTTTTACATTGGGATTTGCAATGTATTTGGCCGCTTTATTCTTCTGGCCTACACCGGCTACGGCGTTAATTGGTGCTGTTTTAATTCCTGTGGCTATTGATGCAGGTCTTCCGGCAATGTATGCCGCTATGTCAGTTAACATTCTCGGTCATGGTATGGGCCTTTCAGGAGACCTTGTCTTACAAGGCGCCCCGCAACTAGCAGCTAAGGCGGCGGATGTTGATGTGGGGTTGGTACTTGCAAAAGGAGGCATTCTCTCGATTGTTGCAGGAATAGTGGCCATTATAATAACTTATTTTATGATGGTAAGGGATATGGGTAAAGGAGTAATAAAAGGCACCAAGCCCCAAGAAGGCGAATTTACAGTAGAAGATGAGGTTTCGGAGGACCCATTGGCTATAGCATTTGGTCGAATTGTTCCGATTGTTTTATTTGCTATTATCATAGTAATGATCATAAATAAAATAAAAGGTGGTGCAGCTACAGCACTCCTCGGTGGGACTGGAGCAGCAATCTTGCTTGCATCAACTGTATCCTTAGAAAAAGGTAAAGCCCTTGAGCGGATTGTGGATCATCTAAGGGAAGGTTTTTTGTTCGCTATGAGAATTTTTTCCCCTGTTATACCTATAGCAGGATTCTTCTTTCTAGGAGGTTCGGAGTCTGCTAGGATTATAGGTGAAGGTGCACCACAACTGATGTTTGATATAGGTGATGCAATAGCACAGGCCTTACCACTGAATAAGATAGCATTGGGTTTTGGCAATATGGCAATAGGGATAATTACAGGACTAGATGGCTCCGGTTTTTCAGGTCTACCATTGGTAGGAGGCCTAGCACGTGCCTTGGGCGGCCCTGTAGGTGTTGATGTCTCGACATTGGCGGCTATTGGACAGATGGGAGCAGTATGGTCTGGTGGTGGCACTATTGTGGCTTGGTGCTTTGGACTTGCGGCAACTGCCGGTGTTGCCGGTGTATCACCTTTAGAATTGGCCAGAAGGAACTTTTTTCCGGTTATTATTGGCTTAGCGGCGACGACTTTTGTAGGGATAATTATGATGTAAAAATCTAAATAAATGCTGCTATACTTAAACCAAAGGTATAGCAGCATTTTTGTATTCTGCAAATAGGGAATTTGATATTCCCAATTAAGCAAAAATGGGGGAAACCCCAGTTTTTTTATGAGATAAATGGAATAGAGGGTATAATAGGGCCAGGATTGTATTAAGGGCTGTTTACATCTGTCACTAGTCATGTAAAATTATAAGATATTTATATGATGTAAAAGGGAGGTATTTTTTTGGGCAATACTGATTGGTATTTGCTAGAAAAAGGAGAAATACAGAAAGAATTTCATACTGATTTGAAAAATGGACTTCCTTCTGAATTGATCAAGGAAAAGCTGGAGTTATTTGGATATAATGAGCTCACAGGTAAAAAAGCTATTACAATCTGGCAGATGTTAATAAATCAATTCAGGGGTTTTCTTGTTTTCATTCTTATTGGAGCCGGTTTTGTTTCGGCGATTGTCGGGGAAGTAACAGATGCCGTTGTCATATTACTTATTGTTGTCTTAAATGCAATCTTAGGGGTAATACAGGAGTCTAGAGCCAATAAGGCTATGGAAGCTCTTAAGAAAATGGCCACTCCTGAGACCAAAGTCATAAGAGATGGGAAAACAGTTGAAATACCGGCTCGTGAGCTGGTTCCTGGAGATCTGGTGATTTTAGAAGCGGGAAACTATGTTCCTGCGGATATTAGGCTTATAGGAAGTAATAACCTAAAAATTGAAGAAGCTTCTCTTACAGGGGAATCAGTACCTACTGAAAAAAACGCCGAGGTGGTTTTAACAGGGAAAGTCCCACTAGGTG
>CAYMGK010000156.1:2318-4310 GCA_964389965.1 uncultured Clostridia bacterium
TGCCGAAATGCTTGAATCTTATGAGGAAGAAAGTACACCATTACAGAAAAAACTCGACCAACTAGGGAAGATTCTGGGTATTGCATGTATAGCCATATGTGGCGTTATTTTCATATTGGGCCTTATCAACGGTGTGCCAGTTTTGGAAATATTTATGATAGCCGTAAGTTTAGCTGTGGCTGCCATACCAGAGGGTTTACCGGCAATAGTGACAATAGTGTTGGCTTTAGGTATGCAGCGAATGGTTAAAAGACATTCAATAATAAAGAAACTACATGCTGTTGAGACTTTAGGAAGCACTACTGTAATCTGTTCAGACAAAACCGGTACCCTAACTCAAAATGAAATGACAGCTAAGAAGGTATTTGCCAATAGTAAAATGTATTCAATTTCCGGTGAAGGTTACAAGCCTAAAGGTAATTTTACTATTAATAATGAAAAATGCGAGCCTTTAGAGGACCCAGATTTAAAAATGCTTTTGACAATAGGAACACTTTGTAATGATGCAAAACTTGAGGTAAGTGATGTCAATGGTGAAAAGACTTGGCGTGTCATAGGGGATCCTACAGAAGGGTGTTTGGTTGTTGGGGCGGAAAAAGCAGGATTGTGTTCAGAAAAATTAAATGAAACATTGCCAAGACTCGAGGAAATACCTTTTGATTCGGAGCGCAAACGCATGACTACATTTCACCTTGACAAAAAAGGTTGCATAGCCTGTATTAAAGGTGCACCAGATATAATACTTGATTTATCGGATAAGATATTAAAAAATGGCAAGGTTTACGATATCACAGATGAAGACAAAAGGCTTATTTCGGAAACTAATCATGATATGGCTTCACAAGCCTTAAGAGTGATGGCCTTTGCCTTTAGACCTTTTGATGAAGTTCCAAAAGCCCCAAAGCCGGATATGGTTGAAAGAAATATGGTTTTTGTTGGACTTTTAGGTATGATTGACCCCCCTAGACCCGAGGCCAAGGAAGCAATAAATATATGTAAAGATGCAGGCATTAGACCTGTCATGATAACTGGGGATTATAAAGATACCGCTAAAGCCATTGCTGAAGAACTTGGTATGATTGATGAAAGTTCAAAGGCTTTAACGGGTCCTGAACTTGATCTGATGAATAATCAGCAATTAATCTCAGCGGCCAAAAAGACCACGGTGTACGCTCGGGTTTCCCCTATCCATAAATTGAGGATTGTAGATGCTATACAGAAAAACGACCATATAGTTGCTATGACGGGAGATGGGGTGAATGACGCCCCGGCCCTGAAAAAGGCCGATATAGGGATTGCCATGGGAATTACCGGGACTGATGTTGCTAAGGAAACTGCGGAAATGATTATCACAGATGACAATTTTGCCAGTATCGTTGCAGCTATTGAAGAGGGTAGAATAATATATTCCAATATACGCAAATCTATCTTTTTTCTCTTATCATGTAATATTGCCGAGATAATGATAATTTTTGCCGCAATGGTAATTGGTTTGCCCATACCTTTAAAACCTATACAGCTCTTGTGGTTAAACTTGTTAACTGATGCATTTCCGGCTCTTGCTTTGGGGATGGAGGCCAAAGAACCGGATATTATGAAAAAGTCACCTAGAAATCCCAGTGGACCAATTATGGATAAGCGCATGAAACAGCAAATTGTACTTCAGAGTATTTTTATGACAGTAGCTGTGTTAAGTGTGTTTGTGTTTTCTTTAAACAATACTTCAAATTTGGACATTGCCCGGACATATGCTTTTACCACTTTGATTTTGAGTGAATTGCTAAGGGCTTATACATCACGCTCTGAAACGATTTCGGTATTCAAAATGGGTTTTTTCAGTAATAAATTTATGGTGATGGGGACATTTATTTCTTTTGTTCTACTATTAGTTGTATTATATGTTCCTTCTTTAGGGGAGATTTTTGATACAGTAAGACTTTCTTTTCATGATTGGATTACCATAACCCTTTTTAGTATAATTCCCTTTATAAC
>CAYMGK010000157.1:0-4293 GCA_964389965.1 uncultured Clostridia bacterium
GCTCACAATGTGTTTAACTATAATCAAATAAATCGGACATGCATTTTACAAAAGCCTGAATCATTTTATGATATTTAATTCTGCCATGTTAAATTTCTATATACATAATAGTTTGGTGATATTCTCCATGTATTGAATTGCAGGGATAAGGTTTTCCGAGGCTATTTTTTCATAATTATGATCGTTAAGCCGTTTAACCCACGCGTTAATAAGACGATATACAAAAAACACTTTTTCAAGAACCTGATCTTCCGTATCGTTAATATCATTCAGATAAACTTTAAGGAGTAGGTATTTTACGGATCTTTTTAATCCCGATTTCATGCTCCATATTTGTCGTCTTTCCCATTTCCACCAAGACTTTCTCTTTACTACCAAGTAAGTTGGTCACTATTATTATTTCATAACCCGTATTAAAAAGTTTTACGCAGACATTGCTGACAGTATAACCTACCTTTCATGCTATAAGTAAATTCCTCGATCGTTTCATCCTTATTGAAACATTCGACAAAGTCCCACATGATCTAGGGCCCAAACTTGTTAAATACTTCGTCCACAATATCTAGCCAACTAAGCTGGGATTTAGTAATTTTCCGTTTGGATATTTTTTGCACAATACAAAGGGCGAAATAAAGAAATCTTTCTTGCTTCACAAATCTTATCCCTGCACTTTGAAAGAGCTGTTGTAAGACATCATCGTAATTACCGTCAAAATAATCCTTTATTAGGGAATAATCATTCTTGTACCTCATTTCCATTGCCATGTAGTTAAATAAATCATAGAAAAAGACATTTCTATCGCTGTATTCCCAGTCTATTATAAAACAATCATCACCGTTTAATAAAATATTTTCAGACCACAAACCACCGTGGCAGTCCACATGGGGCCATTTTTTTGTCTCGCTTTTTTTAAACAGCTTACTAACGGTCATGTAAGACTGACCTTTAGTAAAATTTGCATGAAACGATTTCAAAAGTTCAGGAGCTGGAACATTCGTAAAGTAGCCTTGTTTTATA
Organism: uncultured Clostridia bacterium; assembly: GCA_964389965.1. Taxonomy (GTDB): domain Bacteria; phylum Bacillota; class Thermosediminibacteria; order Thermosediminibacterales; family Tepidanaerobacteraceae; genus DUNY01. Next base: position 1,018 of record CAYMGK010000157.1, read on the forward strand.
CGGCACGTCACATATTTCGTAAAATTTGTACAGTATGACTCAAAGACTCCTTGTTTACATCTTTTTGTCCAAAATTCACTTTCAACAAAATCAATGTAGTCCTCTATTAACATCTGTTGGTGATCACAAAATCCTACCATAGGAATATTGAAAAAAGGGCTAAAAGTTGAATAAACTAATTTGAGTCGAGTATATAATTCCGGCCTATTTATAAAATTCAAAACTACCTTGTTTTTTACATCAAAAATTTTAACATCCCCATTACAGGTAAATAAAGCAAAATCACCCTTGTATTTATTTGGTTTTACCCACCCCTCCGAATCTGGCACTTTGAAGCAAAAAACCTTGCAAGAAACTTTTTTACATGAAGTTTTAATATCGCCAACGGCCCCGAAAATTTTGTCGCCTATTTTTTTAAAAAATAATTTGTAACGAAATTCTCTTTATAAACAATTGTCTTCCCTAAACTAAGTACCTTATATTTGCCGGGCTTTAAAAACTGTCCCTTAGAAAGCAAAAACGCCCTTATTTGATCACATTCGCAGATTAATTCCCGCAAATAAATAGCAGGATTGCCGATTTTAAAACATTTAACAAATAGCATCATATACTACCTCACTTGCAACCCCTTTATTTTCACCTAGACTATCGGACCTTTGTGGCTTAGCTAAAACCCAGTGTAATTATTACTTTCAACTGTAAAATCCAACTTTAAAAGTTCTATATAATTTTATTATATAGAGAGTTACCCTCACTTGTTATAATAATAAAATTTTTATAAAACAGTCCTTGTTCAGGGATTTATTTGCTTGGACGAATACCCTATTTATAAACGAAATGTACTAACATTAGGAATGGGATGCTATCGCAATAACATCGCCTTGACTAGGGCTATTATGCGACCTTTGGACTTGCAAATATCTATAGTTGCGTAGCCGAATTTGCTAAGGGGTTGAAAAATATCCTAAAAACCATGTCCTTGCCAGATCTGTGTTCCTGGGAATTGATCACTATATGTGACTACCTGTACCCCTTTTTCAAGCAAGTAGTCAAGTAAATCCCTAAATTCCTCCAATTCCCATTTCACTCCACCCCATTCAACTCCTATTTCACCATGCCACATCATGGGCAAAAAGCCACCTTTTTCAACTGCTAGATCAACTAGAGTTTTTGCTTCCTCCAAAGTCCTACTTCCCATTCCTATAACTTCCATTCCATATGGGTTCGCCGGTACAACAGTATCCATCTTTCTGTATCCCGTCATACGATAATTTTGATAGTAGCGCTTTGCAATTTCAAGTGCATACGGTGTGTTATCCCCGTAAGGGGCAACATAAAATTGCGGTCCATTTCTAAACCCTAAATCCAATAGAATTTTTTGTGAATTCACCATCTCATTAAATATTTCGTCATCCGTAAGTTCAGATACCCTTGGATGTGTGTGTGAATGGGAAGTAACATCCCAGCCAACGTCATGCATACGATGTAGCTCTTCCTTAGTCAGATAGCCTTGTGATGGTTCTAATAATTTGTCTGTAATAACATTAATACACCCTCTTATTCCCCGTTCCCTCATTAATGGAAATGCATTTCCATACACACTTTTGTACCCGTCATCAAATTCTATTCTGGCTGTAGCTATTCCGATTTCGTCCCACACCATAATACTATCCACATATATTGTGTAAGGAATTTGATCGGCAGTTTTTTCCTTGTTTATATGAAGCCTTATTACATATACCTCTTCTAAATCTGATAGCGGGTTGTCAGTTAAAAACCTCCCATTAAACGAGTTACCTAAAAGATAGTTCCACCCTTCATAAGCATGAAAACCCCTTGAAGGATATACAGCAAACACCCCTTCATTTCTTGTGTACAAATAAAAAGCAAATGTATTGAATTTTGCCCTTTGAGAGGTAACTATGGAACCATTTGGTAGATAATACCATAGTCCAAAATTCTTTTTATATAAATTTATTGGGCTTTTAAATTCGAATTCAATACGATTTTGATCTGAATCCACCGTAGGTGTAACAGTAAGTTTCAAGTTTTCACCACTATATTTTATATAACCCTCATCTGTATTTTGTTCCAAATCGAAACTCCCGTGAGTTATTCTCCCGTTGTCAATGGTAAAAGGGGTGAATATTTTTAGATTCCTGTGAAAAGGTTTTTTAAACAGCTCCGTTGTAAGGTCATCAATTTCACCCCTACACTCCGACGTATAAATAAGTACGGTAGTTAAAATAACCATAACTATTAACATGCTCATATAGTTTTTTTTATTCATTGTCAATCCCCTCGTGATCCTATTTATTAATCAAATTCCTTTACTTACCACATGTATCTGTATCTATGTTAGGCAATTCCATTGTAGAAACAGAAATTAAATAGATCCATAAAAACATAACATAATCATATACCAATAGTTTATTTTCCACCATTTGATGGAATATAAGTGCAAAAAGAATTGTAAAAATCAAGGCAAAAGTGGTTTTCACTTTTTCATTATTTTTATTATTTATAGCACCTTTGAATGAAAATATTATTCCTAGAATCCAAATGCACATAAACAAAAAAAATCCTATTACTCCAAGTTCGGAAAGACAATTTATGTAAATATTATGCGCTTTTATCCCCACATCGTATAAAGCCACTTCACCGGATACCCCAAAACCCAAACCAATGATTGGCCTATTTATTATTTCGTTGAATAAAACATTCCATGCCATATTTCTATTACCTATCCCGGTTTGAAATCTAGAAAGAAGCCTAAAGCGCCCGCTAGAAACGATTGCAATTCCAGTAAGAATTAAGGCGAATGAAATTATGTACGTCCTTAATCTCTTTAAATAATTATTGCTTGTCAAGGCTAAAAAAACTGCAATCATTATAAAAGTAGTAATGATAGCCGCTCTTGATTGTGTCAGAAGTAGGGCAATAAATTGTAGCATATATAGAAATAGAAACCTAGTTTTTTTAATGTATCCTGCTTTCCATAGAAACAAAGTTGCAATCTGACTCAACATTAGGATTATACCAAGTGAGTTAGGGTTTGTAGTTAAAGAGGCCACACGGTAGAAAGGAGGTGTCCCCATAATAATTTGATATAATTTTAACTTGATTTAAAACTGCTGCTGTATGATAAGAATAATTTGCTGCATTTGTAGTTGTTTCACCTTTACTAAATGCTAATCCATTATTGACTTCTTCTACTGCTAAATTATATTCTTCGTCACTAGTTATTGCTCCTAGTTCTTTCATCTTCATTAAAAC
>CAYMGK010000158.1:0-1577 GCA_964389965.1 uncultured Clostridia bacterium
CATATCTCAATAAATCTGCTAAGATTGTTTCACTATTAAGGTCATTTTTAATATAATATTTTTTAAATGTTACATATACTTTATTCTTATTAGGCGTATAACCGGTTTTCATTGTAAGGAAATCTTTAACAAATTCAGAGATTCTAGCATTTGGTAATAGATTCTCTATCTGCGTCCAATACTTCCTATATAGTTTTGTTTGTTCTTCATAGTCAAGTCCCATTAAAATAAAATTTCTTATAAGATCCGCTTCCGTTAATGACAAACCCGTGGAGTTTAGACTCTCAAAAATCAATTGGGGATTTTCCGCTTTTGAGTTCTTATCTAGTGATATGTAAACTATTTGGACCTGTGATAAAGCATCGTAAATTTCCATTGCCGTATATCCCGAACGGTCTATTAAATCTATGAAACATTTATAATTGTTATAAACCTTTGAATCACCATTTAGCGCACCCGACTCTATCAAACCTACGTAAGCCTTCATATCTTCTTCAACCGGCTTTAACTTTAGTTTGTATTTTTGGTCTACATATTTATTAATAATGTAAGTTTCGTAAATTTCTTCTTTAAATCGTTTTTGTTTAGGATCATTTTCATTCAGTAAATCATGTATAGCTTTTAGCAATAGCATTGTAGTTGTAATTCTCTGTTGGCCGTCGATGATTATCCTTTCCATCATTAAGCCTTGTTTTTCATTGGATACAAATACAATAGTACCTAAAAAATGCCCATTATTATAGCCCTCTTTTATTATTGCTTCAATATCTTTAAAATATTGCTCAACCTGATCTTCATTCCATTCATAATTCCTTTGATAAACGGGTATATTGAATGTACTTTTGTTTTCCCCTAATAATGATAGGAATCTCATTGGTCCTGCTTGCATTTTTTCCTCTCCTTTTAACACATTATAGATTTAAAAACTTTACCCCTCCATTGAGCGTAAATGCTCGAGTACCTGTGATACAGATCTTTAAAGAGTTTTCGTTTATTAATTCATTCACAATCTTCCCTTATTGCAAGGTATCAAAGGCCTACTTCAAATTATATAACTGGAATCCCATATGCCTTAATATTTTTGCCCACTTAATTATTCTCTAGATAGACATCTTCCACTTCTTCGGTTTTTTCTTTTAAACCTACACGGATTTCCTGTGCTCTCCGTTTTACACTATCTAAAAGCATTTTATGAGTTAAATTTTTGTCCCTATTGATTTCGTTTTTACTCGAATAATTAGGTTTTATATTGTAGCTCCCGAGTTCTTTATAGACCCATTTCATAGTTTCCTCGGGATTCCTGTAAAAGGCACTTCCTCTTATTCTTATAAATCTCCATCCAAGCCTTTCCAGTATCGCTTGCCTTCTCAAATCATCAGCGAGATTATCTAGGGTATGCCATTTTTCACCATCACATTCCAGAGCAACTCGATTTACTCCATCCTTTATCACCATGTCAATTCTATAGGCCCCAACTTTCCATTGAGGATGCACCTCATACCCTTTATTTAGTAAAGTTTGTAATACCCTTTTTTCAAAATTGGATTCCGTTAATTCAATTAATCTTGTATCATAAT
>CAYMGK010000158.1:1587-4292 GCA_964389965.1 uncultured Clostridia bacterium
CCGAAGGATTTATAGCATAATTAATAAGGTCTAGTCTAATATCTTCAGGCTGTAAATCTATCTCGGGATTTAAAGAATGAATTACCCATAATTGATCCTTTGCTCTGCTTGTGGCAACATTATATCGTTTGCGATACATGTCATTTCTACCTTCAGCTCTTATTAATCTAATAGGGCCTCCGTGTTCATTAGGCCCTTGTACAATACTTATAAATATAATATCCCTTTCATCCCCTTGAAACTGAGCAGGCACACCACATTGGATTTTTCTGCTTTCATATTCTTTAGGATCTAGCATTTTTTGAAGTAAACCATCGATTTCGTATGCTTGTTCTTGACCAAGTAAAGAAATAACCCCTATTGTTTTTTCTTTATACTCATCAAATTCAACGCAGGAGCAAATCAACGAAGCTATATGTATAGCCTCTAGTTCATTTTTTCCGTCTGTTCTTCTACCATTAGAAACTCTATATTCTACTACCGTTGGCCTAACTTTCACATCGGAGGGCTCTCTCAGAGGTTTAATTTTGCCATTATAAGATAGTCTATTGCTAAACTCTATTATTTCCGGTAAACATCTAAAATGTTCCGTTAACATTACAGGCCTAAAACCAGAGGACAGGGCAATATCATAGATTGAAGTCTGGCCATTAAAAAGGTGGTTATTGGGAACATTTTGTAAATGCTGTTCAATCAATGCATTTACTTCATCTACACCAAGGCCAACTGAATGAGGACTAACCTGCTCATCGTCACCAACAATAATAATTTTCTTTCCTATATACAAAGCAGACAATGCAAGAATATTTGCTTGACTTGCTTCGTCAATTATAATCACATCGAACTGATTCTTCGTTGGATCAAAGTTTTCCACGACTCTATTTAGAGGCATTATCCAAACGGGTATCGCCTTCTGACAAGTAGGCATCAACTTCCTCGCTTTCTTTAATAGCATAGGTGCTTTTTTACCTGTACCACTACCATATTGTTTCATTGTCTGTCTCCAACCCTGAATGGCTTGGGTTTGTTTCGATGTAGTATTGAAGGCCTTATAGTGCCACGCTTTTTCATAAACTAACATCTGGGCATTTTTCATTAAGAGCTTTCTCAGGTTATTTAGTTCCTTTTGTATAGTGTTTACATCATAGCTATTAATTCGGTCAATTTGGTTGCTTAATTGAAACCATTTCCAAGCAAGATTTAAATCTTGGGGCGGCACAGTAGCCCCGTGGACCCCATCCCTACTTTTTATAGCATTTGCCCAATTTGGCGCAATTTTACCGACCTTTTCAAGTAGAGATACCCTTTTTAAGTATAAATCCTTTTTACTATATAAATCCTCAATCTTTTTGTAATACATTTCGTAGGATACTGTATCGTGATTTTCAAAAGAATCCGCAAGTCCTTGGAAGGGTTTACCATAATAACGATATTTATTAAGGAAAGAACCATATTGATCCATTTCGTCTGTTGCTTCTCTCAATAGTATGGAATTCTTTGTTTTTCCTAAATCCATTCCTATAGTGTCTAGCGCCACGCCTATATTTTTTATTGGATCATCAATTCCAATTTGTAAAACAGTGTTTTTTGATTTTAATACGTTTATTTGATTTCTAAGTGTGTCAGTTAAATAAATCCAATTTTCTTTATACCATTTAGTAGCCGTTTGCACTTTCCCTAAAAATATATTCAGTTCAGTTTCAATATTTTCAGTTTTAAACTTTATCTTTTCACAAGATACTTCTAATAACAATTTATTAATTTTTTTTATCAAGTGTTCCCTACTTAGCTCATAAGAAATGATACTTCTCACTTCACAAAAGTCTCTTCTTTTTTCGATAGGCTTATCATTGTTTTTAATCGTTAACCTAATCTTTTTCCATTTTGGACGTATAAGACCACTAATAAAGTTTACAGGGATTTCCTTGCCTGTTTCGATGATTTCATCTATGAAACTTATGGTATCAGTATTGTAAAATTCATCAGGAATAATATAGTCATTTTCAAATATCATTTTCCTATAATTCTTGTATTCGGTCATGAGTTGTTTAAACTCTTCATTAACTTCACCCCAAAAGTCCCCATATACATTATCATGTATGTTTTTAGCCATGACAGCTTTTTGAAAATCCTGAAGCCCCTCAAAACTATTTTTAATATTGTCTACTGTTTGTATAACCCCTACAATATCCTGCTTTCCTACATTATTCGGGATTATTAACTGGACCTGCCAGTTTTTTAGTACATTTTTAAGCCCAGAATATATTTTAAGCTTTTTCTTTAAAATACCTCCATCCCAAAAAATATCAAAATCGGGAAGATCTTTACCCAATATTACACCTTCATCTATATTTATTGTACGATTGGTATTATACAATTCCCTGGCTTCATCAAGAGAAATCGGCATTCCTGCAGTATCATTTTTACTTTTTCCGGGTATATGATCATAGTAGCCTTTTCCCTTATTGATAAACTTTGCAGCTTCAACCGGTGAAATTGTCTCATTATTTAGTACTATGTCCTTGTACTCTAATGAACGAACCTGTAAAAGCTCTTGGTTTCTCGTCTTGTATTTGTGTAATAATGCCTTTCTTTCAAGTTGCAGTTTCTTTATCCTTTTTTTTGATGCCCGGAAGTCGAAAGTTGTACCCTGATCTTCCCCCGATAAAACAGACACTATATTAAGCCGCTTTTCTCTGTTTTTC
>CAYMGK010000159.1:0-4236 GCA_964389965.1 uncultured Clostridia bacterium
TATATACTTTTACTCTGGCAACTTTCCGCTGAAATTGACTTCTGGCACATTTTGATTTTAACAAATATCCCATATAGACAGAATCAAATTCTTTCTTCGGTTTTGCTATTATGGTATGGGAACCCGCAAAGACCCTCCGATTATCATGATCTCTAATAAACACGCAATTACCACAACCAGCTAAATCCTCCGATGTATCGCAAAATACGAAATCACCTTTCTGAATTAATGCATCCGGCTTTTGTGCAGTAAGCATACTGTCAATCTTGGGCAAAGTGTCCTTGCTTAAATCCAGGTCGAATGTGTATTTCGAATGAATTTCGCCATAATTTATGCAATCAACACCATACTCCCGTAAATCGCTTCTTGTTATAGAAAGACCGCCATAAAAAGTGAATAAATGTCTTAACTTATGGATTCCCCACCCCTCCGGTATCTCTCCTATCCACTCAATCCCTGAATCCTTCATGGGCACATCAGGATCAAGCCCTTTTGTAACTGCTTGGGTTATTAGTGCAGAACGCTTTTCTTCTAGTAATTCGATGAGTTTTTGTTTGTCCGAAATAAGGGAATCGATTTGGGATGTTTTGTGGTTGAGATAATCAGTTATTTGTAGTTGCTCCCTTATGCAAGGAAGCGGTAAACGCAAAGACCTTATAAGGGCTTGGCTAATATTAGGTTGCCCACCCCCATAGGCAAGGGAAACAATGTTGGCTCTATTCGAGATTAACCAGTAAAAGATATACCTATTATTAACAAAGCGTGGTTCCGCAAGTGCACAGCAAGCCTGATTTGTGGCCGCGGCAATCTTGGTAATACCTACTTTGCCTATAGTAGCCCCATACATAGCAATCAACAGGGTGTTTGGCGGATATAGTTTTAAAGCGCTATGTTTTTTCAAGGCCAGTCTCGATATTTTGTTTGGTGTATCACTAATATATCCGTTATTCAAATCTGCCGTATTGACCCAAGGTATCCCTCCATTGTAGTATTCTGACCGAGATGATGGTGGTGTGGCTCCACTGCTTATTTGGTTGAAGAGCCATGCCATCTTTAGTACCTTCCACCCCTCCGGTATCTTTCCTATCCACTCAATACCTGAGTCTTTATACTTTGGATATTTCTTATACCGCATCACTGAACACCTCCGCTAGCTGCTTAGCAATACGCTCCTCAATCACCCGGATATCGGCTTCAATTGCTTCTAGGGGGCGGGGTGGTTCGTACTTGTAAAAATAGCGGTTAAAACTAATTTCATAACCAACTCTACCGACCTGTCCATCTATTTCATCTACAACAGACTCGTCTATCCAAGCATCAGGCACATGGGGTTTTACTTCCCGTTCAAAATACTCGTACACATCTTCTTCTAATGGTACCCTTTCATAATCACGAAGCCCAGTATCGGGAATGGGTTCCCCTTTGCGATTAGTCATTATGGGAGCAGATTCATCCCGCTCAGATAAGCCCCTTAAAATGGCATTACGCACAGTGCGGGTAATATCTATGCCATCATGTGCTTCGTCCACCAAATCCTCGAATTTCTTATAATCACGATATGTTCCTTCGGGGATAGTCTTTAAGGCTTTTAGTATAGTTTGTTGTTTTTCTTTGCCTTCTTTTTCTTCTTGGGCTTTTAGTTCGGGCTTGCGTCTTCGGGATCTGGCGAGGTTTTGAAAAGCCCTTTCATTTTGTACTCTTTCAAGGCGTTCATCTGTAACAGCATAATTCACCCTTGTTGGTCTTTCTACTGTGATCTTTCTAAAACCGAACTCTGTATTGGGGAATATCTTGGAATGTTCATTTTCTTCAAAGTCGCCATAGATACGCACTATTTTATCAATGTCTTCATCGCTTAATTCGTGCCTTTTATCACCTAGGCTTTTTCTCATTTTTACATAAAATTCTGTTGCATCAATCAGTTGAATCTTGCCTTTTCTTTGTTTTTCTTTGCGGTTTGTCAGTACCCAAATGTAAGTAGAGATACCCGTGTTATAAAACATATCAGTCGGTAAGGCTATAATTGCCTCTAGGTAATCGTTCTCAATAATCCACCGCCTAATTTCACTTTCCCCACTCCCGGCATCACCAGTAAAAAGGGGAGAGCCGTTAAATACTATTGCTAGACGGGAACCTTCACCTGTGTTGGTCATTTTAGATAACATGTGTTGCAAGAACAATAATTGGCCATCACTTTTTCTAGGTAAACCTGCTCCAAAGCGACCGGCATGTCCCAGGCGACGATGTTCATCTACTATGTATTCAGCGTATTTTCTCCAATCTACCCCAAAGGGTGGGTTAGTCAACATGTAGTGAAACTTTTCATCTCTAAAACCATCATCGCCAAAGCTATCGCCGAAAAAGATGTTTTTTGATTCTAATCCCTTGATTAACATATCCGCGCCACAGATAGCATAAGATTCCGGGTTTAATTCCTGGCCATAGACTTCAAGTCTGGCATCTGGGTTGTGCTTTCTTATATATTCCTCGGCAATAGCTAACATTCCACCGGTCCCGCAAGCTGGGTCATAAAGTTTTCGGACAATTCCTTTTTGCCCTAGGATCTCAGTATCTTGGATAAAAAGCAAATCAACCATCAATTTAATTACTTCCCTAGGGGTAAAATGCTCTCCGGCAGTTTCATTGGATTGCTCACTGAAACGGCGTATTAGTTCTTCAAAGATGTAGCCCATTTGGATATTAGTCACTTTATCGGGATGCAGGTCTACTTCTGCAAACTTTTCGACCATGAAGAACAATAGTCCCGACTTATTTAGGCGATCAATTTGAACTTCAAAATTAAAATGCCCGAATATTTCTTTAACATTGTCGCTAAATCCTAAAATGTAATTTATAAGGTTCTTAGCCACATTTTCTGAGTCTGACCTTAGTTTGTCAAAGTCAAATTTGGAAGTGTTGTAAAACTTCAGGGGCCTACTAACATGCTTTAATATAAAATCAATATTCTTATATTTGTGGCTATCTTCAATAAGGGCCCTGTGTACATCATCTCTTTTGGGAGCCATTACCTGATCTAGTCTTTTTAGTACTACAAAGGGAAGAATTACTCGTCCATATTCAGATTGCTTATAGTCTCCTCTGAGATATTCCGCTAAGTTCCATATAAAATTTATGTGTTTTTGAACATCGTTAGCCAAGTTCGTAGATGTCACTTTGTTTCTCCTCCTTGCTATATTTTATAAAACACCGTCATCTTACAGTTCCTTCATTGCTCCTTTACAGATAGTTTAATCACAAGATACAGAACAATTGCTAGCTACAGCAAATATAACGTCAATTGTACGATCTTGTTTAATCTAATATTCCGCATCTTTCATGTTTTTCCTTCTTTTGTTTTTCCAGGTTCAACGCATTGATATCATATCTTACGGTAAGCTTTGTCATTGCAAAATTAAAAGATTAAAGCCAAAACAGCTTTAACCCTTTCTGTTAGGCGAGACGGTGTAGAATACAAAGACTGTAACTGTTAGGTGTTATTTCTAACTTGCTTCATTATTTTTGTTGGATAAGTATATTTTATTTGGACAAAATTTTATATGGAGGTGACAATATGAGTAAAACCACTAGCGCCCTTTTATTTAAGTTTTTAATGACCTTAGTTTTTGCCGGAATCGCCTTTGGCATCATCGATGGGAATGCTTTTAAATGGGTATTTCTCGTGGCTGTTTTAGGTACAGTGATAGACTATTTAGCCGGTGACTTGCTTATACTACCAAAGGTCGGAAGTCTTGTCGGTGCCATTATAAATGGCGTTTTGGCGGCTGTAATAGCACTTGGTGTAGCAATGGCCTTCCCCGCATTCACCACAACAACTTTCTCTATAATGACCTTTGTAGTTCTTATTGCAGTGGGAGAATATTTCTTTCATCAGTACCTGCTTGAAGCAGATAAAGTCGAACCCTAATCACATCAAAAGGGGCTTACAACAAAGCCCCTTTTGAAATTAGCATATTTTTCTTCAAGCACAGTCTCTATACGCCTTCCAAGGGAACCCAGGGTTCCCTAGGACGCTACGCTGTTACCCTCCTTATCTTCATGGGGGAATACTTCCCCCAAACCCCCTGAAGGTCAGGGTATAAATAGTAAAACCACTTGATTGTTTGCAAGTGGTTGGCTTTTCTTGGTGGAGAATAGGGGACTTGAACCCCTGACCTGGCTTGCGCCTTCCAAGGGAACCCAGGGTTCCCTAGGACGCTACGCTGTTACCCTCCTTAT
>CAYMGK010000160.1:0-4229 GCA_964389965.1 uncultured Clostridia bacterium
GGCCACAGTTTCCACCATCTTTATACCTCCTTAGATTCTTGTCAAAATACCTAATATCAAAACAGATATCACTGCTCCCATAGAGGTAAGACCTATGATCCCAAAACCACATAATAGGGGATCTGTCGTTTCCAAGATTTTCGACAACCCTAGGGCGATAGCCATGTTCAAAGGTATGTTCACCGGTCCTGTTGTGGCACTCGCCGAGTCTATTGCTATATCAACAAATTCCCTAGGGGCAAAATACCCTAAAACAATCGATAAAAGCAAAAGTGGAAAAAGAACACTTTTCGTTGGGATGTCATTTATAATTTTCACAATACCAATACACATCCCCCCACCAAATCCAATAGCCACCGCATTTATCAAAATCTTAACAGGTATAACACCTATTGAAATCTCTTCGACTTCCAAGGCAAGGGCCCTTAAACCCGGTTCCACCAATGTGGCAAAATATCCTACCATGAAAGCAAAAATGGCAATAAAATATTTGTTGTTTAGCACTACAATATTTCTTCCCACAGAATCACCCAGTGGAATAAGGCTTAAAGACACACCCTTCAAAAATAAATGTAAACCTACTATACTAAGAAGTGTGCCCAAGGCCAATGTTTTAATTTCGTGTATTGGTTTTTTTAAAACAAGTAATTGGAAAATACACAAGAATGTCACAATGGGCAACACATTTTTAGCTGTTCCCCAGATAGCTTTAAATCCTTCAAAAAATGCCATCCATAAACCCTCCCCCTTCATAACCTCTTTTATATTCACCTCAGGCCCCCCTTCACATTTATTAATAATTATAAATGTTTTTATGCTTTTAATTGCTCACAATCACTATGTGAACAGAGTTCGATCCCTTGCAATTATATCATGACAAGCCACCACAAACAATTATATTACTAGAAAGCACCGGGGACGGACCTTTTTGCTTCTTTCTTTCTTTAAAAAAAGCAAAAAGGTCCGTCCCCAGTGCTTTTCACTGGTCTCGGTCCGTCCCCAGTGCCTTTAAAAGCAAAAAGGTCCGTCCCCGGTGCTTTCGTCGAATCCCCGGTGCTTTCGTCCCCGGTGCTCTTTGGTGCTTTTTTTTGAATATTGGTATGGGTTTTTGAATAATATCTATTGACATAAGAATTGAGAATTCGGGAGGTGTTTTGGGATGATTTCTGGGAGGCAGCGTAAAGGGGTTTTAGTTGGAATAGTCTGGGGTTTTATTGCTTGGATACCTTTTTATACTGAATATTTGAGTGGTGTCAGAGGTTATATAGGAATACCGGCAACTCTTGGGCTTAATCTTGAGCTTGTTTTAAACTACGGGGATGCCTTCATATACAGCTTACTTCTGGGGGCGGGGATGGGTTTTTTCATGGCAAGCCTTGTTGACTTATATGCTTCAAGTGTAAAAATCATTGGATTGTTCCCTTCAAAGAAAAAAAATTTTCTCCGAAGGGGGCAGTGAAATTTGTTTATGTGGAAAACTCTTATAACAACATTTACCTTGGTCTTTTTAGCGGAACTAGGGGATAAGACACAACTTACCACGATGCTGCTCGCCGCTCATAATGAATCGTATTTCAGTGTCTTTTTGGGGGCTGCTCTTGCCCTTGTTTTAAATGCAATTATAGGTGTGTATTTAGGAACGGCAATATCTAAGTCATTGCCCCTTGATTGCATCCATTTAGGAGGGGGTATAGCTTTTATTATAATAGGAATTTTACTTATTACCCAAAGGTTTTAGTATACTGTTCTAAATTAATGAGGATGTTCCATAAGTTTTCTTTTTCACCTAAATCTTGATTGCATTATAGGCCTAAGTCATGGTAAAATTAGGAGGATTTACTCAAATGAAACTATGCTATATAGAAACTTCCCTTAAGATGTGTTTGAATACATTAACTTCTGGTATAATCAGATTGCCACACCCCTTTGCTAAGGAGAGTTGGCTTTGCTGATAGATTCATTCTTGATTATGTTCGGGGGGCTGGGCCTTTTCGTATATGGTATGAATCTGATGGGTGAAGGGCTTGAAAGGGCTTCCGGGGATAAATTGAAGGGCTTACTTGAACTAATCACCGAAAACCGCTTTATGGGTGTTTTGGTAGGGACATTTGTTACTACTTTGATTCAAAGTAGTAGTGCCACTACTGTCATGGTAGTGGGCTTGGTAAATGCAGGAATTATAGACCTACCCCAGGCGATAGGTGTTATAATGGGAGCAAATATTGGCACCACTATGACTGCACAGCTCATAGCTTTTAGGCTTACTGATATTGCATTACCTGCCATAGGTACTGGGACATTAATATTTATTTTTAGTAAGAATAAATCAATGAAGTTCATCGGACAGGTTGTTTTAGGTTTTGGGCTTTTGTTTTTCGGCATGAAGACTATGGAGATTGCCCTGAAACCCTTAGCCGAAATGCCGGGATTTATAAATCTAATGATTAATCTAAGCAAAACTCCCATACTTGGAGTATTGGCCGGTTTTTTGACTACAGGCTTGGTCCAAAGTAGTAGTGCTACTATAGGTATTTTACAAACCTTAGCAGATCAAGGAGTTGTAAATTTATCCATTGCATTGCCAATATTATTTGGCGATAATATTGGTACATGTGTAACTGCCCTGCTATCAAGTGTAGGTACAAATATTACAGCAAGGCGGGCGGCTTTATTCCATCTTATCTTTAATATTATGGGTACAGTAATTTTCATGCTCATATTGCCATTAGTAGAGACATTCGTCCTTTTGACTACTGCGAATCCAGTGAGACAGATTGCCAATGCCCATTTGATTTTCAATATTACTAACACCATCATACAGCTGCCATTTACGGACTTGCTTGGGAAATTTGTCACATTCATTATCCCGGGGAAACCTAAAATAATAGAACAGGGTCCAATATATATAGCTGACGAATTGCTTGAAACACCTTCTATAGCATACTCTCAGGTCAAAAGGGAGATCGCCCGGCTAGGTGCCTTGGTTTTAAAAAATTTGAGGGATTCAGTGAACATGTTTCTATATTACAGTGAACAAAAAAGTAAAATTATAAAAGAAAGGGGAATAATTATTAATGATCTTGCACAAGAAGTAATACGGTTTTTAGTAATGCTTTTACAGGTGCCGTCAATCAAGAGTAAACATAATATTATTGATGATTTGGTAAATGCAGTAAGTGACATAAAATATACCTGTAACAATGCTGTAAATATACTAGAACTTGCCGAATTTCGCAAAATCAATAGATTGCCTTTTAGCAATAAAACCATGCAGGAATTGGTTGAGATTTCTTCCGAAGTTTTAGAAACTTTTGACCTTGCCATATATGCATTTTTGCATTGGGATAAATCGGCTTATACGAATATTAAAAAAAACAAGGGGCAAATTGACGCTATGGTGAGGAAACTGCGCTTTAATCATACTGAACGGCTTGACAAGGACTTATGTTACCATGACTCCGGCGTTATATTTTTCGATCTGCTTACAAATTTAGAACATATTGGAAACTACTCTTTAAATATTGCTTCTTATATTTGAATTCATCGTTTAAACATATGCTATATTTTCTGTAAATATTGATTCATTTTTACCGGGAGGAGATATTTTGTCTTTGAATATATTTCTTACAATGTTTGGCGGATTGGGCCTTTTCATATATGGTATGAATCTCATGGGTGAGGGTCTTGAAAGGGCGGCGGGAGACCGAATAAGGGGCTTGTTAGAACTACTCACTCGAAACAGCTTACTTGGAATTATAGCCGGTGCCGTTGTTACGGCGATTATCCAAAGTAGTAGTGCAACTACTGTAATCGTGGTGGGTCTGTTAAATGCAGGTATTATGGATATTTCACAGGCTGTATTTGTAATAATGGGTGCAAATATCGGGACCACTATGACGGCACAGTTGATAGCATTTAAATTTACGAATATAGCCTTACCTGCAATTGGAATAGGGACAGGCATGTTGCTCTTTAGTAAGAAAAAAGCATATAGATTTTCCGGTCAAGTAATACTGGGATTTGGTCTTTTGTTTTTTGGCATGCAGACAATGGAAATGGCTATGAAACCCCTTGCCGAAATGCCCGGATTTATCAACTTTTTAACTAAATTCAGTGTAAAGCCTATGTTGGGTGTGTTCAGTGGTTTCATTACAACAGCAATTGTTCAAAGCAGCAGTGTAACTATCGGCATACTTCAGGCCTTAGCAAGCCAGGGTTTAGTTGATCTT
>CAYMGK010000161.1:0-1827 GCA_964389965.1 uncultured Clostridia bacterium
TGTCCCCTAGTAGTTCTCGTGCACCCTTAATACTAAAGTCATCCCATTGTCCATTCCCATTTAGATCATTATATGGTTCACCGGAATCCCGGATTTGATTTCTATTATCATCACTATATGGCTCAAAATAGCGAAAGTCCTTGCCAGTAATTTCCACAATCGCCTTGCCTGCGGCACTACCCTGAACAGGCAAAATTCGGGTGATTTCCGGGTGGCTTGTTGGAACCATATAAGTAAAGCCATCTTCGAGACCTGCACTGGCACCATCGGGGTTAAGCACAACTACGGGGACTGTAATGCGATCTGTTTCTTTCTCCTTAGATAAATCGCCGACAAATGGTGGGACTTTCACCGTAATGATCTTGCCGTCCACACTGACAGAAACATCTCCTTGCATAACTTCCACACCATCTATAAATACCCGTGATTTGAATGTACCATCATCTTTAAAATCACTGCCTTTAATATCAACTGTATAACCTCCGTCAATAGAGCCCTTATTAGGGATGACTTCCGTGATTTCAGGTGTAGAAGTTGGCTGTGTATAATAGAAAAACCCTTGATTGCCTATTCTACTATCCCTTTTAGTATCAGGATTTAAAACTGTCAGGTCGTAATAACCATCGCCTAAGTCGAGTATTGGTACATTGAAAATAATCTGGTTTTTATCTAGGACCTTTACATTATTTCCGACTATTACGCCATTGTCGTCAACTTTATAAACAGTTTGCATATATAGCTCGAGCCGGTTTTCCCCTTCACCGATTGTTAGACAAGTTACATCCCTATCACCTACTTGCTTTGTTTCTAGTTTAACGGGATAATCACTTGCCCCTTCCTTTGACGCAAATATTCCGTGCCTTTCACCTTCATCTTCATCACTCATATACTTGACAATCATTTCATAAGTATTTCGCACTCCGTCTGAAAGAATAATCCTACCTTGATGATCTTGGCGCAATGTGTAATACTTTCCTGCCCTATCAGTAAAAATCACGCTATGCCAGTAATCGGCCAAGCCCAAGTATTTACTTCCATCTATGGCTTCTTCTATCTTTAAAATCTCATCATCTGCCGGTGAAGCATAGTCTTGGAATACAATGCGCTTTGTATCCGGATCCATATTATACTCATTAATATCCCTATTCTGTAAGAGAATTCTTGTGCCTACGAATTTATGAATCTCTAAAGTAGTGGCCGTAGGGTCCGGTGGCAAGAAGTTGTCACCTTTCACTAATACCAATGTGCCTGTATTGCCGGCCTTTGGGGAAAAATCTATAATTTTCGGGTCTGTGTACGTTTTGACATAGTAAAAATCCCTTATTGCGGCGCTGCCATTTGGATTCATAACTTGTAATTGGGTCCTGCCTTCCCTCCCGGGTGGTGCCACAAAGGTAATGGTTTTTCCATCACCTTCCCGATTAATTTTAGGGACTTCACTGCCATCAATAAATACCCTTACATCCTGTAAGAAATTGCTGCCTTTTATAGTAACAGTCTCTCCACCGTCCACTGTCACTACATCAGGTGTAATACTTTCAATTACAGGCACTTTATCTTCCCTTATAGGAAGGAATTTGACCATTATTGAATCTGTTGATGCAAGGCCTCTCCTTGATGAATTTCTAATAGGGTTTATTACTTTAACCAATGCATTAAAACCTATATCATCTTTGGACACTTTAGTACCTGCGGGAATTACCGCAAGAATTCTACTGCCTGTTTCACTACCTGATGTACCATCGAGTATGTTCCCATAATCATCCATCACATATAACTCAATATTTTCATCTTCATTTTTATTTATTTCAACACTACCTAGGCTTA
>CAYMGK010000161.1:1837-4132 GCA_964389965.1 uncultured Clostridia bacterium
TTGAGCTAAAGGAGTTGTTTGTATGGCTATTCCGTTTTTAACGCCAGTTGATATGAACTGGAATGAAATTTTCAATATGAGACTTCAGAACCTTCCTTCCCACCCGAGCAATCCGCAGAAGGGCTTTATTTATTTCAACACTACCTAGGCTTATTATGGGGTATGAAGTTTTTGTTTCATCAGCATCCACATATCTATATGTAGTAAAATTTTTGCCATGAATACTTATCATAATATCTTCTAGGATAATGTAGTCATCGTTTTCATTTTGCTTGTCCACATATATTTCATCTGGAACTATACTTAAAACTTCCGGTTTAACTCTACTAGGTATGAAAGTATACCCTTTGGGGAGTTCCGCCCTTTCAGTAAATGTGTACCCTTTCTCGCCATCCCCTGTTTCCACTTTGATATAAGTTGAGGTTTCTACTACGACATCTTTTACAAGATTATCTTCCTCCGTTATTGCACCTATCCTTACTTTAAACTCATCTATTTCCTCCGAAAAACTATAATCAGATCCCTCAACATAATCCCTATGCCCAATTATTACCTTAATAGTCTTGATAATAGATTTTACGCTATTCCCCCGATATGTCCCTACATCATCATTATCTGTAGCTTCATATACTATAACCATAACACCGTCATCAATATCCTCGTCGATTATACCACCAATACCATCATCTTCATCACCGGCGATATGAACGCTAGGTTCTAATCCTTGTCGAATTGCAAGATTATCTATATTCAAAGTGCCTAAATACTGTCCTGTTATAGTAGAAACAGAGCCTGTATCAGGTCCGCTATCAGGATCAATCGTGTTAATAAAGGCACTTTTACTACTCTGAATCACAGTGAATTTTTCCGGCATAATCCATTCACGAGTTACTAAGTCTGCCGGGTCCCCGTCTCCAACTCTATTTGTTAGCACTACAAAATACTCACCTGAGTCTATTTGCGGCACTTCGATTGTAAGTGTATCTGCCTTTTTTTCATCTTCTATAGTTTTTCCTTGTTGGTATGTTGGATTTTGTCCCCTATTAGTTGTTTTGTATGTATCAATACCATCAATATCTTTTAAAAAATAAACATCATACTCTCCAAGTATAGCAGCGGTGAAATACACCCGACTTCCTTGTACCCCGCGGTTTGGAAACATTTCAATATCATCACTTACATAAAGGTCTTCTGTAAGGCGAAATTGCCTATTATATACATGGGTTACCCCTATATCTACGCGTTTAGGGGTATCTCCAAACCATATCCACCCTGTTTTAAACTTTCTCTCTATGCTAATATTCTGAGGGCCTGGACTGCCTGAAGGTTTTTCAATTTCCACCTGGTTTGCATCTTCGTTTTCGAAATCTTTATTTTTGAATTCATCAGTAATATCCCTGTATGAATCACTGCCATATTTTACAGTAAATTCATCCTGGTTGGCCTTTACAAGTTCAAAATCCATTCCTTTTATAACTAGTGTGTCTCTTTCTGCAACTACCCTCGGACTGACCCAGGAAATAGTAGGCATTTGGCCCTTGTCCGCAAAAGGAATTCTGCTGCCGTTCACCATAATCTCTTCTATGCCTTCAAGTAACATTAGCTCGGCCTTTGTTTTAAACTCGAAGGACAAAAGGTAATTATAGCGTTTTGCCGGTCGCCCAAAAACAACTGGCTCCCCCGATTTTATGCCCAAAACCTCGGCATCAAGAAGGTTTGTTCCATGAATAGTTATGCTCATGCCGGTCTTAACCTGTGCACTGTCAAAATCAGTTTTTATGGTGATCTCTGTTACAGTAAAGTCGTCAGAATCGTTAGATTCGTCAGCGACGGCTGTTCTTAAATCCAATGGCACTATTGCCGAAAGTAAGGTTAATATCAATATGGAAGATAAGATCATTCTAAGTCTTTTCACTTTATCTACCTCCTACCCTTCCACTACTACAAAGACACCACCACTATAACTTCTTATAGTAAGGGTTTTATTGATTTTATCTACAAGAAAATCTTCTTCGACAAAATCCATCATATAATTGTCATACCTCAAAACCTTAAGGTTGTCTCCACCACTTTCTTTAAACGGCATTGTTATTCTAAGACTTGTAAATCGGACATTTTCACCCATCACTTGGATGAATTCTGATTTTATTTGCTGTCTTCCAAGCCTTTGTCCCAAGTTCTGTGCAATGCCGGGATCTACTCGACCTAAGATTATATCCGGGTCTTCATCTCTATCATAATCAGTGCGGCCCACATCATATAATGTAATGTCAGCCCATTTTGAAAGTGTCTCTA
>CAYMGK010000162.1:0-2767 GCA_964389965.1 uncultured Clostridia bacterium
AACTATACATGTTCCTTTTTTGCCTAGTATCATTTTTGCTATGCCGCTTCCCATAGAACCTAATCCCCATGAAATCACCCTTATTTCCTTCATTTTTATCACTCCCTTCTTTAAATTGTAACTTCGTCTGCATATACAATATAAGCAAGTATCATGCCGTTCCAAAATAAAGTGAACACGGCTTAAATCCCGTATTTGGTCATATTAAAAAATCACGTTATTATCATAAATGATAATATTTTGCAATACAGAAACCTCCTTACCTGGTTCTAGTGGAATACATAGTAGGAGTTATCAGAAATGATACGTCTCTTATCACTTTTGGTAATCTTTATCTTAATTTGTGTCTTTTGATTTTTCTATACAAAGAAGCTATGCCTATATCAAGTTCTTCAGCTATTTTGTGTTTTGCTTGTAGATCAGAGCCATATTTTCGGATCTTACTTGCGATTATGTCTTTTTCGAGCTCATTTAACATTTGTTTTAGGGACTTCTTCCCAAATTTTCCATTAAAGTTTTTTAGTAAATATTCCGGTATACTGTCCAAAGTTATAATTCTGCCATTTTCCATATTCATGGCATATTCAAGTACATTTTCCAATTCTCTCACATTTCCAGGCCATGAATATTCACGAAAAATTTCTTTTACATATTCATCAATATCCACAACATCTTTAAAAAACAAATTATTATACTTTTTTAGTAAAAAATCTACTAGATCAGGTATATCTTCTTTGCGGTCAATTAAAGGTGGAATTGTAATTGGAATTACATTTAAACGATAAAATAGATCTTCGCGAAAACGATTTTGTTTAACGAGTTTTTCTAGGTCCTTATTTGTAGCTGCTATTATGCGGACATCTACAAATATTTCTTTTATGCCACCTACTCTTTGGATGCGTTTTTCTTGTAATACCCTAAGTAATTTCGACTGTAGGTAAAGGGACATATCCCCTATTTCATCTAGAAATAAAGTACCGCCATCAGCTAGTTCGAATTTACCAGGCTTACCTTCTTTTTTCGCTCCTGTAAATGCACCACCTTCGTAGCCAAACAATTCACTTTCAAGCAATGTTTCGGGTATAGCCGCACAGTTTATAGTTATGAAAGGTCCCTTGTGTGCTGGGCTTTCAGTTCGTCAAAACCAGGATTCTCTATGATTATTGGTTTGCCCGTTGTCAATACATGTTTAAAAATGGAATTGTTGGTTATTTGATATTTTCCCTGATGTTCGGCAGTGCCCCCAACGATTTTGAAATTTTCATTCACAATTACTATTTCTACATTTAAAACAGCGGCAATAGATTTTGCTACCTGTTGAATTGTTTGCTTCACTTTGGGATTAGTTAACACGATACCTTTCCTCCCCAACGCGGTCATTCACAATGTCACTATTTAGACAAGAAAAAGCTTATGCCGACAAATTTTCAGCCTTATTTCTTATTGTTTGTAAAGATATATAATATATTAGCCCATGATTTTATTTCAGTAGGTCCATTGATTAATTCCTCCTTTTCTGTAATTGGTATGTAAGGCATGCCCTTTAACTCAGCTATATTCAGATATTTTTCTCGTTTCCACTCAAGTGCCAAAACTTTGATTAATCTCGAGGCATTATTAGCTCATTATAAAATAATCCATGATATTATTATCGCTTCCTAGAAAGGCCCGGTGTGAAACTCCCGAAATATCTTGTGTATATACCATAGTATTTTTTAAATATGGTCTTATATGGGATAGTTCCTTTATAGATATGATATTCGACATTAGGTTCGGTTTTCCTTCATGGGCGCAAACACCTCAAAAAAATAGCTCCCTATGATAGGGAGCTATTTGGGGAGTTATTTTTTATAATTCATATTTATTTTGTTCGTGTTCTGCCTATTGTTTCTAATATGGATCTGTGTGGGAAGAATTCACGGAATATATTATAGTACATCAATTCTTCTTTTGACTTTAACACAAAACCGTCCGTAATCTCCCTCTTTTTATAAAACTGCTCATCAGTTATATTTTCTTCGGCATATTCTTTAAGATAATGGGCAGAGCCTGCTCCTTCAGAGAACTTTTGTTTTTCACGCCATACTATATTACAAGGCAAGTCTTTTTCAAAGGCCTTTCTCAGTACCCATTTTTCTACTAGATCCCCTTCTTCACTGCGAAGTTTGAATTTGACGGGCAACTTTAAGGCGTATTCAGCAACATTATTATCAGCAAAGGGCAGCTGTGGTTCCATAGAAAAAGCCGTAAGCATTCTATCAACTCTTTGAAAGCAGTTTTTGTAACTTGAGAAAGTAAGACGTTTTAATTCATGATTCACTTCTTTAGGATCAAGTGTTTTTAAATACTGATAACCTGCAAAGATTTCATCCGCACCTTCACCACAGTATATAAGGTCCATGCCCTTTTCCCTTGCCATACGTGAGAGAATATAGTTCGCCACAGCACTTCTTACAAGATACATATCAAAAGACTCCAAATAGTAAATAACCTTTGGCAGTATTTTAAGCATTTCATCAAGGTCATATATATATTCATAGTGTTTGCTTCCTATATGCTTCGCAACTCTTTTTGCTTTTTGAAGATCCTCACTACCTTCAACTCCTACAGAAAAAGTCTCCGTCCGTTCATTAACTTCCCGGCACACTGCCGCTATAACACTTGAGTCTACACCACCACTTAAAAAAACTCCGGAATCTTTATTTGGCTCATAGCGTTTGTTCATAGCTTCAATTAATTTTTCTCTCACATCACCAACTGCTTCTAT
>CAYMGK010000162.1:2777-4116 GCA_964389965.1 uncultured Clostridia bacterium
TTGACGCATCAAATGATGTAATTGTTTTGTTTTCAGTAATCTTGGATATATCATAGTACTTTACAAATCCTTTATCTGATTTGAAATAATGGCCTGGTGGAAATTCATTAATGTCCCCGGTGTTTCCCGAAAGGGCTTTGATTTCCGAAGCAAACACCATTGATTTGTCTTCATTTTCGGAGTAATAAAGAGGTTTAAGACCTAAAGGATCTCGGGCGGCCATTAATTCTTCCTTATCAGAAATAACAAATGCAAAGGGACCATCTAAATTATTTACGAATTTTTCTCCTTTATCCTCATATTCATCCATGATGGTTTCCTCAAAGGATGCATTGTCTTTGACTGTAATATTCGCATCTGCTATAACTGCTGTACCACTATCCCGGAATTTTGGAATTGACCTTTCCTCAACATGATTTTGGCCCAGAACGGCTTGACTTAATTTGTAAACATTCCGCTTTCCAATTCCTCGATGTTTAATTTTGCTTAACATGGCTTTGGTGAAATCTAAAAACTTTTCACTATCCTTCGAAAAAACTGCAACAATACCACTCATAAAATCCTCCTAAATTATTCTTAATTCCAGTGTACGAAATGACTTTAAAAAAATTACAAAGGCCTACGGGGGTTTTTTCACTGGAATTGTTCTTAAAATACAAAAAGCCATGAAAAACATGGCTTTTCGTAAATAAACATTGATAATATGACTATATCATGCTTTGCCTATTTGGGCAAAAACGGCCACCCGTCATTGTGTAATAAAGGCTACACCTACCTGGGTTTATGAGTGATATTGCCAAGTTCATACAGAATCCTGCCTGCTTTCTCGCTATTATGATACTATCACTATAAACGCAAGAGGCAGTAAAGAGGAAATAGCTTTAAAGTGCAATTTATAGCCCTTTTGAGAGAATACTGTCTTTTACGCTTCTATAGTCTCCCAAATCTCCCAAAAAATTCGTCTATAACTTCTTTGCTGGTATTTGTAGCTTTTATGTTTTCTTTACTCACATCTTCATATAATTCTAGTCTTAGCACTTTTGTGGTCTTAGGTGCTTCAATGCCAATTCTTACTCGGTCCCCCTCCAATTTAAATACTTTCAAAATAATATCTTTGCCTATAATGATACCTTCTCCCGCTTTCCTTGTCAGGACTAGCAAGCTCCACACCGCCTAATATTGGAGTTGGTTTTTAATTTTAAAGGTTCTCGCACACTATATTCCGGATTATCGGCAATGAGTTGGTCTGCAAGGCGTTCCGTTGCGTTTAGAATTATTGGTGCCTTGAGATTGATTGTTATTTTATCTGAATCCTTTGGAATCGTCACTACACACAACA
>CAYMGK010000163.1:0-4100 GCA_964389965.1 uncultured Clostridia bacterium
CCTCATTTTAGAAATCTTACCATTTTCTTTATCTGTCCACAGCAATGAATTCCCTTCGAGGACTTCCGAAATTACCTTTATATTCCCTTCCAGTCCATCCCACGATTTGCTACACCTCCCAAAATAATTATACTATCTTATTTTAGCGTCTGGCAAATCGGGGGAGGGTCAAGAGCAGTTGCCAAAGTATAAGCCAGTTGCTATAATAGTAATACATATTTTAACCAACCTATTCCAGAATCCAACTAAGTAACCTCTTATATTAATAAAGTAAGGGATTCTAGTGCCTACATATTGTCTTGGACCTAATCTAGAAACAATAACAGCCTTACCTAAACTTCCAAAGCCCATGCGCCTATGAATTATATTCAGGTGGTTAAAATTATGAAATGATCAAGTAGGGAGGTTTATCTTATGCAAAAATGGGTGTGTATTGTATGTGGGTATGAATACGATCCTGAAGTTGGAGATCCTGACAATGAGGTTGCCCCCGGCACTGCTTTTGAAGACATTTCCGACGATTGGGTATGCCCAGAATGTGGTGTAGGGAAAGATATGTTTGAAGAGGTTTGATCTAATAATGGCCCGATTATACGGGCCATTATTTTTTAGTTTTACCTTTACAAAGACGCCTTGTATATTCTTTTGGCATCATCAAGTGTCATTACTCGGGGACTTGCTTCGAAATTATGCTTGGAATATTCATAAGCGTTTTGTGCCAGTTTCCCTATATCTTTTTCTTTTATACCTAATGCTGATATCGTTGTTGGTAGATCTATACTTTCCATAAATGTTTTTAAAGCTCCCACAGATTTCCCGGCAGCTTCCTCATTGGAAAGTCCATTAATGTTAACACCAAGTATACCTGCTATATTCGCTAATTTGTCTTGGGCTTTAGGGATGGAGAACTTCATAAAAGCCAAAGAAACTGCGGCAAGGGTTTCGCCATGAGCAATGTTGTAGTAGGCGCTAAGGGGGTGCCCCAGTGCATGTATACCACAATTACCGGCAAGATTTATGGCTATTCCTGCAATAGTATTTGCCCAAGCCATCCGCTCTCTATACTTTATATCATCTCCACTATCATAAGCGCCTTTCAGGTTTTCAGCTGTTAATCGCATCCCTTCGAGGGATAAAGGCTGACTTAAAGGGTGGGATCTTTTGCTTATATAAGATTCCATGGAATGAAAAAACACATCAATACCGGTGGATGCTGTTACTTTTTTCGGGACAGTTAGCATAAGTTCTGGATCAATAATGGAAATATCGGCGAAAGTATTTGGAGATGAAAGCGCTTTTTTGACATGTGTTTTGGGATTTGTCATGACAGCATAATTATTAGCTTCACTCCCAGTGCCCGCTGTAGTAGTAATAAGAACAATGGGTAGGGTTTCTCCTACAGGATTTGCACCAAAATAATTTGCAATAGAATCTTTTCTTTTAACTCCAAAGGCAATACACTTAGCAGAATCCATGGCACTGCCGCCACCGAGGCCTATAATGACATTTGCTTTATTTTTCCGTGCAAAATTTATTCCACGGTCAATAGTGGTAGTAAGGGGATTTGGCTCAATTTCATCAAATAACACCCAATCTATTCCACTGTTTTCAAGGTTCTTAGTAACCAAGTCTAAATGCCCTGTTTTTTTTACACTGGATCTACCTGTAACAATTAAGGCTTTATTTCCTAATGATTTTACATATTTACCTACTTCCTTAACTTTTCCACGGCCAAAAATGAGTTGTGAGGGCATGTAGAATTCAAAATCCATTTGTTTAAAACACCTCCGAGTTTTTTAATATGCTTTCCATCCCATCCTTAAAGATATTTTTCTTGCGCATTCCATAACGTTCTCTGCTATTTGGTCAACCCTCTCTTTAGTAACCGTAACAGTTGGGCCAGATACGCTTATAGCACCAATAACTTCCTCCGTATAGTCAAATACCGGTGCTCCAATACATCGTATGCCTTCTTCATTTTCTTCATCATCAATAGCATAACCTTGTTCCCTTACATTCTTTAAATGTGCTAACAATTTTTTAGGTTCTGTGATGGTCTTTGATGTGTTTTTTTGTAGTCCTCGTTTTATAACTTTATCCACAAAATTTTCATCGGAAAATGCCAAAATGACTTTGCCTACCGCCGAAGCATGTAAGGGGGCAATGCGCCCTACCTGTGAATACATGCGAATTGTCCTATTACTGTCGAGTTTATCAATATATATTGCCCTAAAACCGTCTGGTACTACCAAATGTACCGCCTCATTCACTATTTCAGAGAGTTCTTCTAATAAACCACGGGCCTCATGCCGAATATCCATTCTTTCGAGAATGGCCCCACCTAGAAATAAAAGTTTCATTCCCAAGCGATATTTTTCGGTGACAGTGTTCTGCTCTACATATCCCAAGTTCAAAAGGGTAGTAAGTAGGCGATGAACAGTGCTTTTGTGCATATCAACTCTATGTGAAAGTTCTGTAACACCGAGCCCTTCCTTTTCTAAGGCAAGTTCTTCAAGGATTTTAACTGCCCTTTCCACAGATTGTACCATATAATCTTGCGACATAGTTTCACCCCAAAACGGTTTTGTTTTAATTTTTCGCAAAAATCGTGCCATCTCATAAAATATCATCTCATCTATGTAAATTATTCTACATCTAAAGTAGATAACCCTTCTTTGATAGAGGAGTGCAGACATAGAATGGAAAAAAAGTTGTCCAAAATACACATATGATCTAGGCCGGCCCAGTAATATAAAACAAAAAAGATACAGTAACTCTCAAATAATTGATAGTGCGGCATCCATATAAAATTTATGACTATTCTGACGAAAGCCGTGAAAGTAGGCCTTTCATAGCTCTATACATGCCTGCTTAACCGAATCTTTTAAACTACGGGTTCCGCCACCTTGACTAACTATATCTAAAACCCGTTCAGTGTCATTTACAATAACTCCCGCTAAGTAAGTCACATTGTATTTCTTAAACAATTCTGGGTAAAGCGGTGTGGAAGGACCAACCATAATTATTTCCCGAGCATCTTGGCACTTTTCAATTATGTTTTTAAATGTCTTGTTAATAATTGAAGTGGAAGTGATAATTGCTACATCACATTTCGGTAGATATTCATCAATTAGTTCTTCTGGGTACATATAGCCTTTAACATCGTTCACTTTCTTTTCAAAAACATACATGTCCTTTACCTGTTTTCTTACTTTTTTCAAATAAGGCCCAAAATCCCCTATTACACCAACTATATCATTAGGTGTAAGCTGTGCAACATTAAAAATATTACCACATTTATAATCCATGTCTTTTTCTTGAAGCAGTGCATTTATTGCAGCCAATCCAATAGCTGATTTCGCCAAATTCGCTTCTTTAACCCAATTAATTATATTATCAGCTTTTAAACTTTTTAATTCCCCGCCTTCTTTTAAAACACAGCAGCAAGGACCGAGCTCATTTCGGAATGTATATGCAAGACCACAACTGCCATTGTCTAGTAAAACAGCAGTATATCCAAGACCTATGCGAACATCTTCGATCTTCCTTTCAGCAGCCTTTTCACTAACCTTATTTATCAAGGAATCTAAAACCATCTAACTCTCCTCCATATTTAATTTTTTACCTTTTTGTAGAAGTTTCAAGTAGTTTTGTCAGTTCATCTTCTGTCAACTTATAATGGTAAAATTGTTCATAAAAAAATTTCACTTCCTCTTCTATGTCATAATCAAAAACTTCTGGATACAAAAGATTTCCAAGCCATTTAAGACCGAGAATCCTGTTGACAGACGCCGGGCGATCAAACCAACTAAATGGGAAATTGGGGATTTCATAAACTTCATTATTTTTAACTGCATTGATACTCTTCCAACTTTTGTCTTCAAAAATCTTTGAATAATATCCTCCACGATCATCTGCCCAAGCAATAATTAAATCTGGATTCCATATTAAAAGTTGTTCTAATGAAACTGTTAGCCTGCCCGTGCCCCCCATTTTTGCAACTTCGGCCACATTTATACCTGCTACCTCATCAATAATTCGCACATTCTTTGATCCCCTAGGATCAGTTTCTAACCCGTCTTTTCTCTCCGCATAATAAA
>CAYMGK010000164.1:0-4072 GCA_964389965.1 uncultured Clostridia bacterium
TAGATTTTGTTGTAGTTTGTTGATCCATTAATAAAAATTGTAACTCAAATGTTTACGCACTTAAAAAACAAAAAAAACTCCCCCCACTGAAAATATATCATATCAGGGACGAGAGTCCTCCCGCGGTGCCACCCTATTTGGAAAATCCCACTTTAGATTTTAACGCTTAAGGCGTGAATCTTTACTGAAATATTCGAGATTCAAGCTCCTAGGTGTTACAGGGCATATACTGTTCCAAAAAGAACTCTCAATCGCGATTCTTTTTCCCTGTTAAAACTATACATGCCCTGACCTTATCATTGCCTTTAACAATATCTTCTTTTTGCTAATTATAAATAAATTTCCTACCCATGTCAATATCGTTAGTCTGTAAAGGCTCACAAATTTATGACATGTTTATCAAAATTTGAATAAAAAAAAGGGTTACACTAGTATTAACTAAAATATAGTATTTAAGATTGGAGGTTCAATGATGTTCTTTAGAAAAAGAAAATATCTAATAGCGATATTAGTTGGTCTTGCTTTGGGAATTGCCTTAGTTAGCGGAGGTATACTTGCATATAACTCCATTTATCCCGAAATTAATGCCCGTGCCGGTATAGAGGAAAACGAGCAAGTTAATTTGGCACCAACTATTTTACCTTCAAATATACCGGAAACGGTGGATAAAATTAGTGATGCCGTGGTTTATCTTGAAACTACTGTCGAAAATACTAATTTATCAGATCCGTTTTTTAATGATCCGTTTTTTCGGTATTTTTTTGGTGACAGTTTTAGTTTCCGGACAACACCAAAAGTAAGTAAAGGCATAGGATCTGGGTTTATCATTAACTCTGAGGGATATATTATAACAAATGAACATGTCATTAATGGTGCCAGTGAGGTTAATGTAACTGTAAAAGGTTTCGAAGAACCTTTTAAAGCTGCTATTATTGGTAAAGACTTTAATCTGGATTTAGCTGTGCTTAAAATCACCTCTTCCAAAAAACTACCTCACATTGAACTGGGAAACTCCGATAATATGCGAGTAGGAGAGTGGGTTATTGCAATAGGAAATCCTTATAGGTTGGATCATACCGTAACTGTTGGAGTTATAAGCGCCAAGGGAAGACCTGTTACAATTCCCGATCAATCTACTGGAAAAGAAAGAGTTTATAAAAATCTAATACAGACAGATGCGGCTATAAATCCCGGAAATAGTGGTGGGCCGCTTATATCCTTAGATGGCAAGGTCATAGGAATAAACACGGCAATAAATGCTCAAGCACAGGGCATTGGGTTTGCAATTCCTATAAATACTGCTAAAGAAGTTCTAGATGAGCTTATAAAAAGCGGTTCAATAACCCGCCCTTATATAGGTGTTGCCCTTCAAGATTTGACAAAAGATCTTGCAGAGTATTTCGGGCTTAAAGAGCCCAAGGGTGCCATTATTGCCGATGTTACTCCCGGTGGCCCTGCAGATAAAGCCGGCCTTACTCGAGGTGATGTAATTTTAAAAATCAATGACAACACAATAAAAAATTCCAATGACGTCGTTGAGATAGTTGGTAATGCTAAAATAAATGAAAAACTCGTAATAGTAGTTTTGCGAAATGGCAAAACCCAATTCATCACTGTTGTAGTCGGAAAACAAACACCTTAAAATAACTATTACTATTTATGTATATTTAAATCCCGGCTTTAAATGCTTTTACCGGGATTTTTTTCTAGCAGAAATTTTTAATGTAGACTTTTAAGAAAGGGGTTTGTGTTCTTTTCGGAGCCAAGTGTGGACCGTTTTCCATGTCCCGGCAATATAACAATATCATCTCCAAGTGGAAGTAATTTTTCTTTTATTGAATTTATAATTTCTTTGTAAGAACCGCCGGATAAATCCGTTCTACCTATTGAACCTGCAAATAATGTGTCCCCTGTGAATAACATGCTACCTACTTTAATCGATACCCCGCCAGGAGTGTGACCAGGAGTATGTATTATCTCAAAAACCAGACTTCCAACTTGAAATTTTTCACGGCCTTTTAATTTTATATCTGCCGGTGGCAAAGCTAAATCTTCTCCCGTGTATATGGAGAGATTATCCTGTGGTGAAAGAAGCATATTTGCATCATGTTCATGAATTGCTATTTTCGCGTTCGTGGCATTTTTTACTTCTTTTAATGCAGCTATATGATCCACATGCCCGTGTGTTAAAAAAATGTATTTTATGGCAAGCTGCTCTTTGGTTATTATTCCAATAATTTTTTCAGCATCCCCGCCCACATCTACAATTGCCGCATTTTTGTTTTTTTTATCGGTAACAATATAGCAATTTGAGGCTAGGGGACCGACTTCTAAGCATTTTAAAAACATAATATTCCTCCTAGAACTTCTTTTTACTATCAAGCAATATTGTGACTGGACCATCATTTTTTACTTTTACTAGCATTTTGGCCTGGAACTGACCTTTTTTTATATCTTTCACCCTTTTCTTACAGGTTTCGAAAAATATCTTATATAGCTTTTCGGCCTTTTCCGGATGGGCCGCCTTAACAAAACTCGGCCTTCGTCCTTTTCTGACATCTCCAAGAAGGGTAAACTGCGATACAACTAATATCGCCCCATTTACATCTTTGACAGATTTATTCATTTTACCGGACTTATCTTCGAAAATCCTTAGACCAGTAATCTTTTCCGCTAAATAATGGGCATCCTCAGTGGTATCACCGTAGGCCACACCTAAAAAAACCACGAGGCCTTCATCTATACTAGCTATGTTCTTATTTTTAACTTCGACAGAAGCCGTTTTTACCCGTTGGACTACAGCCCTCATAAAATCCCCCCCTATTGATTCATAACGCGTTTCACATTATACACACTTCTTATTTTTCTTATCCTTTGCATTATAGTATCTAAATGTTGCTTATCATTAATCTCTAAAATCAAATCAATGTTAGCTATACCGTTTTTTGTGGCTCTGGCGTTAACTGCATCAATATTAGTCTTCATATCGCCAATTAAATTTATTATTTCCGAAAGTATGCCTGTCCTATCGTAAGCTAAAACCTGTATTTCTACTGAATACGAAGTGTCTTCAAAGCCTTCCCATTTAACCTTCATCAACCGCTTTTTATCTAAAAACCCCTGTGTAACATTTTTACAATCTTGTCTGTGAATAGATATTCCCCTACCCCGGGTAACATAACCTATTATTTTATCCCCCGGAACTGGATTGCAGCATCGGGAGAATTTAACCAAAAGATTGTTCACACCATCAATCTTTATTCCATACTTAACTTTCTTTTTTATTTTAGATTTGAAATCAATTTGAGCTGTTATTAATTCTTGCTTGCCGGGTTGTTTAGCGCTTTTTTTATATTCATCAATAACCCTTTGAAGAATTTGTTTTGTTGTTACTGCCCCATAACCAATAGCCGCATATAAATCTTCCAAGTTTGAAAAACTCATCCGCTTTAGTATACTATTCATAAAATCGAATTTGATAAGTTGGTAAATATCATAACCCAGCCTACGTGCTTGCTTTTCTAGCATTTCCTTTCCACGGGCTATATTTTCACTACGTCGTTCCTTTTTAAACCATTGCCTTATTTTGTTTTTTGCTTGCGGAGATTTAACTATGTTTAACCAATCACGACTGGGGCCATTACTGTGACCTGATGTCATAATTTCTATTATATCACCATTGGCTAATTTATAATCTAATGGCACCATCTTTCCATTTACCCTAGCACCTGTGCACTGATTTCCTATATCTGTATGAATCCTATACGCAAAATCGATAGGACAAGATCCCGTAGGTAAAGCTATCACGTCACCTTTAGGTGTGAACACATAGACTTCATCTGTAAAAAGGTCTATTTTTAAGGTTTCCATAAAGTCCTTTGCATCGCGAAGTTCCCTTTGCCAATCGAGAATTTCTCGAAGCCAGGAAAGTTTTTGTTCAAAATCACTGCTGTTTTTATCTCCCTCTTTGTATCGCCAATGTGCAGCAATCCCATATTCCGATGTTTTATGCATGTCATATGTCCTGATTTGTATCTCTAAGGGGTCACCTGAAGAATCAATCACTGTGGTG
>CAYMGK010000165.1:0-1246 GCA_964389965.1 uncultured Clostridia bacterium
CAGAGAAAATATTTAATATGAAATTTGATGTAATTATAGGAAATCCACCTTATCAGATGAATGATGGAGGTGGAACAGGTTCAAGTGCAAAACCAATTTATAACTTATTTATTGAACAAGCAAAAAGGCTAAATCCTAAATATTTATCCATGATTATCCCAGCAAGATGGTATTCTGGGGGGAAAGGATTAAATAATTTTAGATCTGAAATGTTGGTAGACAAGCGTATAAGAAGACTGGTCGATTACGAAGATTCAAGAGATTGTTTTCCTGGAGTTGATATTGCGGGAGGGATATGTTATTTTCTTTGGGATCGTGATAACAAAGGTATTTGTGAGGTAGAAACCGTGAGGAATAATAATAGATATATATCGAAGAGGTATTTAGATGAATTCGAGATATTCGTTCGAGATAATTTAGCAGTTGATATAATCCATAAAGTGAAGGAAACTACTAGCAAGTTTTTAGATAATATTGTTTCTAGCAGGATGCCTTTCGGGTTAGCATCAAATGTTAGACCAGAATCAAAAGGAGATCTTTTTTTAATTACAAGTGCGGGTAATGGAAAAATATCTTCTGAAAAGATAACTGCAGGAAGGGATTTAATTGATAAATGGAAAGTTTTATTGTCAAAAGCATCTCACGATCATGGAGGACAGCCCGATAAAGATGGCAAGAGGAAAATATTTTCTAGAATTGAAGTCATGTCGCCTAGCACTGTGTGCACTGAATCATACTTAGTAATAGGTAAATTTGATAGTCAATTTGAGGCTGAGAATATGGTTGATTTCTTAAGGACTAAGTTTTGCAGATTTTTAGTAGCCACAACATTACTTACACAAAATATCACTAAGGGAAAGTTTATATTTGTCCCCAGTTTGTCTATGAAAGAACATTGGGATGATGAAAAATTATTCGTTCGATATGGATTAACACCAGAAGAAATTGATTTCATCGAACGACTAATTAGACCTTTTGAAAAAGATCATTGATTAATTAAATAAAAAACAGACTATTATGTATAGGTCATCATTCGGAACTAAAAATCAAATCAGATTTAACGCGGAGGAAGAGTATTATGAATTTCTTGGATTCCTCGCCAAAAATGACGGTAGTACAGCTTTGGTGTATGAAGACAATGATTTAGCTGGAGCCTGGGAGAAAGAAGGCAGAATTTTATTTTATATTTCTCAACCACCCGAACTTAAGGTTGAACTTTTGGGCGGATTTTCAGTTGTCGCCTGCG
>CAYMGK010000165.1:1256-4036 GCA_964389965.1 uncultured Clostridia bacterium
TTCACGAGTTAACTGCAATGAATTTGTTTTGAATATAATAGAAAATCACAATTTTGTTTTAGAGGAGCTACAGGACATATCTCAAATTCGATCAACAATTCCAAAAAAATTTCAATCCTTTTTTGATTTAGGTCTTACACTTTAAATATGGCAAAAAAAGATTTTTTTCCTCCCCGCCCTACAACTAATCCAACTATTTATGCCTATGAATTGGAAGGGGTAGAAACACATAAGGGTTGGATCAAGGTGGGGTATACAGATCGAGATCCACAGATTCGCATCAAAGAACAATTAGGAACTGCCGCTATTAAGTATAGAATCGTGCTCGAAGATTCGGCTATGAAAAGAAATGGAAGTTCCTTCACGGATAGAGATGTGCACCGCCATCTACGAAAAAAAGGATACAAAAATCCAGAAGGTGAATGGTTTGTATGCACATTGAACGATCTACGACACACAATCCATGAAATAAAAACAGGGGAATATATTGAAGAAAATAGAGTTCACTCTTTTAAAATGCGTCCAGAGCAAAGTAAAGCTGTTGCCAAAACAATGGCGTATTTTAAAAGTTTTAAAAATGAAAACCCTAATAAAACACCGCACTTCCTTTGGAATGCCAAAATGCGCTTTGGCAAAACTTTCGCAAGTTATCAGTTGGCGAAAAAAATGGAATGGAAAAGGGTACTTGTGCTTACATTTAAACCTGCAGTGGAGGATGCCTGGAAGGAAGACCTATTATCGCACGTGGACTTTAACGGGTGGCGGTTTTACTCAAAAAATGAAGGTGAACTAAATGAGGAAAGTATAGTCTCATTGGAGCCTTTGGTTTGCTTTGGTTCGTTTCAAGATTTCCTGGGGAGAAATCCAAAGACAGGTGGTATAAAAACTAAGAATGAATGGGTGCATGCTATCAACTGGGATTGCGTCATTTTTGACGAGTATCACTTTGGGGCATGGAGAGAGAGTGCGAAAGATTTATTTGGTAAAGATACGGAAGCAGAAAAGGAAATTGAAGAGTACAATAAAATTGAAAAAAAAGGCTTTGCTGAAGAAGATAAAGTAGAGTATTTCGAAGAGATTCTACCCATTACCTCTCATCACTACTTATATTTATCAGGCACACCCTTTAGGGCTATCAATTCTGGGGAGTTTATCGAAGAGCAAATATTCAATTGGACGTACTCGGATGAACAAAGAGCCAAAGAAGATTGGGAAGGTGAAAACAATCCGTATGCTGCTTTACCGAGAATGGTAATGCTAACGTATGAACTACCTGACTCAATTGCTCAAATTGCAGTAGAGGGTGAATATGATGGATTTGATTTGAACCTGTTCTTCAAAGCCGCGGGCAGAGGACATAAAGCACAATTTAAATACGAAGATGAGGTGCAAAAGTGGTTGGACCTGATACGGGGATCATATAGTGAAACAACGATAGATAATTTGAAAATGGGTGCAAAAAAGCCACCTCTCCCTTTTTCGCATGCTCCATTACTTAGTGTTTTAAATCACACCTTCTGGTTTCTTCCGTCTGTTGCAGCCTGTGATGCCATGGCTAACTTACTTAAGCAAAGACAAAATAAATTCTACCACGATTACACGGTTGTGGTTGCAGCTGGCACAAAGGCGGGGATGGGAATTCATGCATTGCAACCGGTACTGGATGCAATGACGGATAATCCACTGGAGTCAAAAACAATAACACTTTCATGTGGTAAGCTGACCACAGGGGTTACAGTGAAACCATGGACAGGTATTTTTATGCTTCGAAACTCTTCAAGTCCAGAGACTTATTTTCAAGCAGCGTTCCGAGTACAATCGCCATGGGTGATTAAGAATCCAGATAGCAAGTCACCAAATAAAGAAGAGATTTTAAAAGAGGAGTGTTATGTTTTTGATTTTGCCCCGAATCGTGCATTGAGACAAATTGCTGACTACGCATGTAGGTTGAACGTGGATGAATCCAATCCAGAAAAAAATGTGGCGGAATTCATTAACTTCCTTCCAGTATTGGCTTATGATGGAAGTTCAATGAAGCAAATAGATGCAGCGGGTATCCTTGACATGGCAATGAGTGGAACCACGTCGACTCTTTTAGCAAGACGATGGGAAAGCGCATTACTTGTAAATGTAGATAATAGCACGCTGGCTCGTTTAATGGCAAACGAAGAGGCCATGACTGCATTGATGAATATCGAAGGTTTCCGAACCTTGAATCAAGACATCGAGACTATAATCAATAAATCTGAAGCAGTTAAAAAAGCTAAGAGAGAATCGAACGAGGGTGAATTAAGCAAAGAAGAAAAGAAAAAATTGACAGCGGAAGAGAAGGAGTTTAAGAGTAAAAGGAAACAGATTCAAGAAAAGCTCATTAAATTTGCTACACGTATACCTATATTCATGTATTTGACAGATTTCCGTGAAGAAAGCCTGAAAGATGTAATCACTAAGCTAGAGCCTGGATTGTTTAAGAAAGTAACTGGACTTACTGTTAAGGATTTCAATTTGTTAGTGAGTTTAGGTCTATTTAACGAATCGCTAATGAATGATGCAGTATATAAATTTAGAAGGTATGAAAATTCTAGTTTAGAATATACTGGTATTAATAGACACGAAGATCAGTCTATTGGTCTTTATAGCACCGTTATAAGTCGACATGATTACGATATGATTTTTGTAAATGAAGAAGCGACTGAATATGAGACGTAATTTACACTACGGCGTGGTATTGTTACTTTTCGGGTGGATTGCCTACGGTTGCACGCGACCTCATGTTGCGG
>CAYMGK010000166.1:0-4025 GCA_964389965.1 uncultured Clostridia bacterium
CCACAGGTGAAGTGATTTTTACCAATAATCCCCTTAAGGTATATGACCTAGGCTATATCAACGGAATATGTGTTGCAGCTGTGCATGAGCAAGATAAGCTAAGAGAACTGTTTGCATCTTTTGGTGCAATGGTCCCTGTCACAACATTGAAGGATATAGGGCCTGGACCATGGGGTGTTATAGGTTCGAATGTTTCAGATTTTGAAGATGGTGTGCTTAAACTTCTACCTGGTGATGCAGATGCTACGGCGGAAGAAATTAAAGCTAAGATCATGGAAGTCAGTGGTAAAGATGTTGAAGTGCTGATTTTTGGAGATGGGGCCTACAAGGACCCAGATACGGGAATATACGAGATGGCGGACCCATTTCCTGCAATAGGAGTGAGCAATGGGCTCAAAAGTGCAGCTTTAAGGACCGGAACTAAACTAAAATTAAAGGTGGACACATTATATAATCAAGGTTATTCCAGGGAAGAGATAGAAAAAGAACTTGCAAACAAACAAGGGGATGCCACTGTGGAAAGTTTGGGCACGACGCCACGAAGTGTGACAAGCATTGTTGCTACTTTGGCAGACTTAGTTGCAGGATCTGCTGATGCCGGCACACCTATTGTGCTTATCCATGGCTTCAAATACTCCCAGGGGAAATAGGTAATATATGTAACTTAGCTCCGTATAACCACACTGGTAAATGGTTATAATCTCCAATAAGGGGCTGAGTTACTATGATAAAAAACGACATACTTCGCATATTTTCAGAGGTTTCCCTCCGGCTGTTTTCCGATGGAAGTCAGGAAATGGTGGAAGCGCCGGAAATTAGTTTGACCGATGAAATAAAGAAAGCCCATTTAGAATGGGTCCGTGCACAGAAGTATTTCCAGTCGGTTTCAGATCCAGAATTGATTGACCATGCTATTTTTACTGAAGAAGCTGCCCGAAGAAAATACATCTACCTTTTGAATAAAGCGAAAAGTCAAGGCATAAGCTTCGAGGAATTCAAATAAGATTGTATAAAAGGCCATGGGGGTGAGGAAAGTGCATATGGATTATGCCGCTGTTTTGGCATATGCTTTCGGGCTACTATTGCTTTACATAGTTGGTAGGGTCTTGATCATGCCACTTAGAATTGCAGTAAAACTGTTATACAATGCACTTATAGGTGGAGTTGTTTTACTTATCTTAAATTTCTTAGGTGGATACATAGGACTCCATATAGCCTTAAATCCGATAACTGCACTGGTAGTTGGTTTTTTAGGTGTGCCGGGTGTATTGATGCTTCTAGTCCTAAAATACATATTAGGTGGATAACAAAGTATATAATAATAAGGCCAATTTTATTGGCCTTTCGTTTCTTGACCTCCATGAAGTAAGTCTGCTATACTAATATAAGGATAATTGTTACAACAAATTAACAACTTGCCAAATCATTGTACACGCTATTCATACTGTAAAGAATGATTCTATGTATCATAAACAAATACCTTTTCAGTAATATATTCAGGTAATAAATTTCCTTAAGGAATAACAATACCATATCCAATTATGAGGGGAGGATTTTTCATGTCAAAAGTGTTGGAAATCCGCTGGCACGGTCGTGGTGGTCAGGGTGCTCAAACTGCAGCTTTGATGCTGGCGGAAGTCGCAGCGCAAATGGATAAGTATGTCCAAGGTTTTCCGGAATTTGGTCCAGAGAGAATGGGAGCACCGATGCTTGCATTTAATCGGATAAGTGATGACCCCATTCATATTCACTCAAATGTTATTAATCCACATATTGTTATCGTTTTAGATGCTACACTCCTAGGGGAAAGAGTGATAGCAGGGGTGCCGGAAGACGGTGTCTATATTATCAATACAACCAAGACTCCACAAAAAGTAAGGGAAGAACTTAACCTTGAAAGTGGCAAGATATTTACCGTTGATGCAAACAAAATTTCCCTTGAAACCATCGGAAGGGTTATTCCAAATACCCCGCTCATGGGGGCTTTCGTTAAGGCCACAGGGCTCATGCCTTATGAGGGCTTTATTGAAAACATGGAAAGTGAACTCGAAAAGAGGTTTGAAGGTCGGACAAAAATAATAGAAGGTAATATCAAAGCTATTGAAAGAGCATATCAGGAGGTGGTGGGCGAATGACACCTACTACTAAAAAATTTGGACAAGATCGTAAAAAAGAGGTTATGCGCCCAGATATGAGCTGGAAAGAGCTCACAAAAGCAGGGAATATTTACGAACCGGGAAATTCAAAAACTTATGAAACCGGTGATTGGCGCACAATAAAACCCATATTTATTGAAGACCGCTGTATACATTGCTTTATCTGTTGGCGCTATTGCCCTGATGCTTCCATAATCTTCACAGATGGAAAATTTGATTCTTTTGATTATGAGCTTTGTAAAGGGTGCGGTGTTTGTGCAAATGTCTGCCCTACAAATGCAATTGAAATGATTTCAGAGGAAGAAACGGACAAGCAAGAGGAGGTAAGAAATAATGAAAAATAGAATCACTCTTACCGGAAATGAAGCTGTCGCTCAAGCCATGAAACAAATCAATCCCGATGTTGTTGCGGCTTATCCAATAACCCCTTCGACAGAAGCCGTTCAAATGTTTTCTTCATTTGTGGCAAATGGCAGTGTGGATACGGAGTTTGTTACAGTTGAAAGTGAACACAGTGCTATGAGTGCCATAATGGGTGCATCAGCAGCCGGGGCGCGTTCAATGACTTGCACTGCAAGCCAAGGTCTTGCTTACATGCTTGAAGTGGTATATGTAGCTGCTTCCATGAGATTGCCTGTTGTATTTTCTGTTGCAAATCGTGCATTGAGCGGTCCTATCAACATACACTGTGATCACAGTGATTCCATGGGAATCAAACAATCAGGTGTTATTCAACTTTTTTCCAAGGATGTGCAAGAGACATATGATAATATGATTCAAGCCATCCGCATAGCCGAACATCCAGATGTGCTCTTACCTGTATGTGTGAACTATGATGGATTTATTACAAGTCACGCTTTAAGTGTGCTTGAGATTTTAGATGATGAGACCGTGAGAGATTTTATTGGCGATTTCGAACCTGAAGAATCCCTGTTAAATGCAAAAAAACCTGTTTCTATGGGGAATTTGGATATGCATGAGTACTATTTTGAGCACAAATACCAGCAAGTCCATGCCATGGAGTCTGCACAAAAAGTCATCGAAGAAGTAGGTAAGGAATATGCAAAAATTTCGGGCCGGGACTATGGTCTTATAGAAGCACACAAACTAGATGATGCGGATATGGCTATTGTTGTGATGAGTTCTGCTGCAGGCAGTGCCATGGGTGTATGTGATGCGCTCAGGGAGCAGGGGCTAAAAGTCGGAGTACTAAAGCCTAGGACATTTAGGCCTTTTCCATATAAAACGGTAGTTGATGCACTAAAGGGTGTAAAAGCTGTAGCAGTTTTAGATAGAGCTGAAGGGTTTTCGACCCTTGGTGGACCTATGTTTGCAGATGTTAGGACAGCTCTTTATGATTTGAAAGATGATATAAAAGTTGTGAATTATGTCTATGGTCTAGGTGGAAGGGACTTGAGATTAGAAGATGTAGAACAAGTTTACAATGATCTTGGGGATATTGTAAAGACTGGTAATGTTGGAGATTTTGTCAGATACTTAGGACTTAGAGAATAGGAGGTTCAAGGATGGCTACATTAAAGGAACTTGCTAAAGTTGAAGAGAGATTTGTAGGTGGCCATAGGCTTTGTGCCGGCTGTGGTCATGGTATTTCTGCACGCATGGTGTTAAATGCCCTAGGAAATGATGAAAATGTAGTGGTCGGTTGTGCAACAGGCTGCCTTGAGGTTGCCTCTACTATATATCCATATACATCATGGAACTGTTCATTCATACACAACGCCTTTGAAAATGCGGCCTCTACCATCAGTGGTGTTGAAGCTGCGTATAAATCATTAAAAAGACAGGGCAAACTGAAGGATAAATTTAAATTTGTGGCTTTTGGAGGGGACGGAGGTACTTACGATATAG
>CAYMGK010000167.1:0-3975 GCA_964389965.1 uncultured Clostridia bacterium
TTTGTTGGTTGTAAAAAAACCACCTAATGTTTTATCACAAGAAGACAGGACTTGTGATCCGGATATGCTAACTCTTTTAAAAAATAAAATAAAAATAAGGGACAAAAAAACCGGTAATGTGTTCATGGGCCTTGTTCACCGTTTAGACAGGCCTGTAGGTGGGGTGATGGTTTTTGCCAAAACCTCTAAATGCGCAGCACGCCTCTCAGAGCAGATAAGAAAAAGAGCCTTCGCCAAAACATACTTAGCTGTTATTCACGGAAGACCGGTTGAGAGAGAAGATGTGCTAGTTGATTTTTTGCTTAAAGATAATGTGTCAAATACAGTGAGTGTAGTTGATAAAAAAACTCAGGGCGCTAAAAAGGCAGTAATGGATTATGAAATTATCAAAACTGCGAATAGATTCAGCCTTGCCAAAATTAGGCTTCACACTGGAAGGCCACATCAAATTCGTGTTCAATTGGCTGCAATTGGACACCCTCTATATGGTGACATGCGGTACGGATTTAATATCAATAGAAAAGGCCAGCAACTTGCGCTTTGGTCACACAGAATCACTTGCAAACACCCTACTTTTGGAAAAGGCATTTCTTTCACCAGTTTCCCTGAAAACAGACTGCCATGGAGCAATTTTGATTTAACCCTAAATCGGGATTTTACAAAACTTTCAAATGAATGGGAGCCATCTGAAAAAAAAGCCTTAATATCTTTCATTAAAAAA
This sequence comes from uncultured Clostridia bacterium, assembly GCA_964389965.1. GTDB lineage: Bacteria > Bacillota > Thermosediminibacteria > Thermosediminibacterales > Tepidanaerobacteraceae > DUNY01. The sequence goes on from CAYMGK010000167.1 coordinate 722, forward strand.
TCAACAGGGGGCCGGTTACCTTCCCACTACGGTTTAGGTTGATTATGTATTTTATTAAAATAATGCCAATAGCTTGCTTAATGCGATTGTTGATAGCACAAGTAGACCCAATAATGTTACAAAATAATACTTATACTCATTATACAATTCCAGTGCAGATATATTCATTATTTTTGTAGTAAATACCTGACATAAATGAAGTGGTGAGAAGAAATAACCGAAAAATGCACTGACATAGGAAAAATATAAGTACACATATAACATGTGGCTAGGACAATCCAACTTTGAAAGCATGGGAATAATTACCGCTAATGGTGGTGTATGATGGCCAGTAGCCGCTCCAAAAAATATCGATGCTATAAAAAATACGAACATAATAGAGTACATATTGCCGCTTTTGCTAAACATTTCGCTAAACAGTAGAAGTAGTGGATCCATATACTGAATCATCTCTTTTATTACTATTATGGCTACTACAATAATAACAGTGTCCCAATGAATGGATTTGATAAATGTTTTCAAGAATTCAAGTTTATCGCTTAAAAGATAGACGATTAAGACACTGAAAAATATCGTAATATAAAAAGGCAACCCAATAATTATATTTATAACAACACATGCATAAATAGGAGAAGTATATTTCAAGAATCTAGTCAATTTCTCTAGTGTAAATTTCCTTTTGGCTTTATTTTTTACTTTTACATCTTTAATAAAAAAAATATATCCGATTATCACGATAAATGCTACAAAAATACTGTTTAACATTATTACACGAATTATGCTTATATTAGGCATCATTGCTCTAATCAACAAAAGTGATGTTGAATATGGCATTATAAACATTGCAATGTGACGAAAAACAAGATTGATAGCGGCCCTTTTTGCAGCCGGAATGTGTGTTTCTTTTCCCATTTCATTTACAAATGGAGCGGAGAGCATGGCCCCTCCGGGAACAATCAATAACCCTATCATGGCCGGAATCAACATTATTATACTCCTTGTATCATTTGTCATGTCTTCTAAAATACATACGATTTCATCAAGTATTCCATAATGTTTCATTAAGCCACCAAGGACACAGACCATGATAATCGTAAGAATCATATCAATGGAAGCCGGGCTAAAAACAGAAATAATCGCTTTTAGGAAATTGCTATAACCAACCCCTGACAGAATTCCTAATAGTAATACAACACCGGTTAAAATACTGCTTAATTTATGCCCCTTTTTTAGCATAATAGGTATAATCAAAAATATTAATATAACCTTTATTAACTGTACTATATCAATCATTCCCTTCACTTTTTAAAAGTTTGGAACACCAAAGTCACATCTCCTTCAGGTGTTTTGGCTTTCATGTATTACCGTTTTATGTCCTTTATTCCTTCAAGCCTCAACAACCTCTCTTTTATTTCAAGGCCCCCGCCGAAGCCAGTGAGTGTTCCGTCTTTGCCTATAACGCGATGACATGGCACGATAATGGATACAGGATTTGCCCCAATAGCACCACCTACAGCTCGCACGGCTTTAGGGCGTTTTATTTCCCGTGCAATTTCAGAATATGCCTTTGTCGTCCCATAAGGTATCCTTAACAGAGCCTGCCAAACAGAAATTTGAAAATCCGTGCCTTTAAGGTCTAGGGGCACATCGAATATCCGCCTTTTACCCTCAAAGTATTCTTCCAATTGGGCTACATAAGGAGTTAAATAATTTTGTTCATAAGTAAAATCGGATTCGGGAAAATATCTTTTGACCCAATTCTCCAATATCCAAAAGGGCTTGTTTGGCCAAAGGACATTACATAAGCCCTTCTGACTTGCAGCTAGATGCATTTTCAGGTCTTTATGAGTAAAGTGTCCCCAACACACTTTCGAGTTTTCCACCAAAATCCTCTCCCTTATACAATATAGTAAATCATCCAATGTCTTGAAAATTAACTTTAAACCCTTTAAAATCATGAGATTCTAGTGTGGAAACTTCTCCAAGATTTGACCGCTATTGATTTTGCCTTGATTGTAACTACACTAGCTTTACCATATGGTAAACTTTTTTGCCCTTTCTAAGCAAAAGGTTTTTATCATCATCAAAATCATTTCGGGTGATCTTAAGCCTTATATCTCCTACCCGGCTATCAGCCACATATATCCCGCCCTGTTGAATGAGCCTTCTACCTTCACTTTTAGAGGAAATTAGTCCTGTACATGCCAATAGCTCAAGTATTTCGATACCATCACCTAATTTTTTCAAGTCTATTTCAGTTTTGGGGACAGAAGTCATGTCAACCCCATCCCTAAAAAGGGCCCTTGCCGCATTCTGGGCATTTCTTGACTCCTCTTCACTGTGAATCATCTTTGTAAGTTCAAATGCCAGTACTTCTTTGGCCTTATTTATTTGGGCGCCTTCCAAAGCACTTAACCGTCTTATTTCATCCATGGGTAGAAATGTCAAAAGGCGAAGACATTTTCCCACATCCTTATCGTCTACATTCCGCCAATATTGATAAAAATCGTAAGGTGCCACCTTTTCCGGATCAAGCCAAAGTGCACCGGCTTGGGTTTTACCCATTTTTATGCCTTCACCGGTTGTAAGCAAAGTAAATGTCATTCCATAAGCGGAATCACCTTCGATTCGTCTTATTAAATCGGCCCCGCTTATGATATTTGACCACTGATCATTGCCACCCATTTGAAGTTTACATCCATATTTCCTATGTAGATGCAAAAAGTCATAAGATTGCATCAACATATAATTAAACTCTAAAAAGGTCAACCCCGATTCCATACGATTTTTGTAGCACTCTGCTGTAAGCATTCTATTGACGGAAAAATGTCTTCCGATTTCTCTGAGAAAAGACACATAGTTAAGGTCTAACAGCCAATCAGCATTATTCAATATATAGGCCTTATTGTCGGAAAAGTCCAGGAGTTTCTCAAACTGTTTTTTAAACCTATTTGCATTATGGTCGATTTGCTCACGAGTGAGCATTTCCCGCATATCAGACCTGCCTGATGGGTCACCTACCATAGCAGTCCCGCCACCTAACAAAGCTATTGGAGTATGACCGGCCCTTTGCATATGGGCCATTGCTATCATGGGAAGTAGATGCCCAACATGTAAACTATCAGCGGTAGGATCAAAACCCACATAAAACACAACCTTTTCCTTCCCCAAAAGTTCCCGAATCTCCTCCTCATGTGTAGCTTGTTCTATAAATCCTCTTTCCATTAAAACATCGTATACGTTTTGCACTTTAA
>CAYMGK010000168.1:0-3884 GCA_964389965.1 uncultured Clostridia bacterium
TTGTTATGAATCCGGTGGATCATCCCCACGGTGGGGGTGAAGGAAAATCACCCATTGGTCGTAAAAGTCCTGTTACACCTTGGGGAAAACCTACACTTGGATATAAAACCAGAAAGAAAAACAAGACTTCTGATAAATATATTGTCAAGCGCCGCAAGTAGAAGGGAGGTAAGGGCATGAGTCGTTCGACAAAGAAAGGCCCCTTCGTTGATGAAAAACTTCTAGCTAAAATCAATGCAATGAATAAAAAGCGGGAAAAGAAGGTTATCAAAACATGGTCAAGGGCTTCGACTATATTTCCTGAGATGGTAGGTCATACCATTGCAGTACATGATGGCAGAAAACATGTTCCCGTTTATATAACTGAAGATATGGTTGGACATAAATTAGGTGAATTTGCACCTACGAGGATCTTTAGAGGGCATGGCTCTCACACTGAAAGATCTACTACACTTAAATAAACCCCAGACATGATGACCTTGCAAAGGAGGTAAACGAGTTGGAGGCGAGGGCACAGGCAAAATATGCGAGAATTGCACCAAGGAAAGTGCGAATTGTATTGGATCTTATTAGGGGAAAAAATGTGGCAGAGGCCTTAAACATACTAAAATTCACACCTAAAGCAGCTTCATATCCATTAGAGAAACTCCTACGTTCTGCTATGGCAAATGCTGAAAACAACCACAATATGAACCAGGATGCCCTATATGTTTCTGAATGCTATGCTGACCAAGGGCCTATACTCAAAAGGTTTCGCCCAAGGGCATTTGGTCGTGCTGCTTCTATACACAAAAAGACTAGCCACATTACTATAATTCTTAAGGAAAAGGAGGGATAGATTTTGGGTCAAAAAATACACCCTCATGGTTTGAGGGTTGGGATAATTAAAGATTGGGATTCGAGATGGTACTCCAAAAAAGATTTTTCGGATCAGCTCTTGGAAGACTTCGAAATCAGGAAACATATCAAGAAAAAACTGTTTACATCCGGTATTTCCAGAATTGAAATAGAACGTGCAGCAAACCGCGTCAGAATTACAGTTAACACTGCAAAGCCCGGTATGGTGATTGGAAGAGGTGGCAGCGGTGTTGACGAACTGAAAAAAGAGTTGGAAAAAATGACTGATAAACAAGTTTCAATAAATGTAGTAGAAGTCAAAGTCCCCGATATTGATGCACAACTTGTTTCAGAGAATATTGCCTCACAGTTGGAGCGCCGTATTTCCTTTCGTAGAGCCATGAAACAGTCAATAACTCGAGCCTTAAGATCCGGAGCCGAAGGAATAAAAACCATGGTCAGCGGCAGGCTCGGCGGTGCTGAAATTGCTCGGACGGAAATGTACCACGAAGGCACAATTCCACTGCAAACATTGCGAGCCGATATCGATTATGGATTTACGGAGGCCAACACTACTTATGGTAAAATCGGTGTTAAAGTTTGGATATATAAAGGCGAGGTCCTTCCAGAGAAACCGAAGCAAAATCCCAAGGAAGGGGGAAAATAGACAATGTTGATGCCAAAGCGGGTCAAATATAGAAAACAGCAGCGAAATGTGATGAAAGGTAGGGCCAATAAAGGCAATCAGGTTACTTACGGTGAGTACGGTTTGCAAGCCTTGGAACCTGCATGGATTACCAGTCAACAAATTGAAGCTGCCCGTGTGGCCATGACAAGATACATCAAAAGAGGCGGTAAAGTCTGGATAAAGATATTCCCTGACAAGCCGGTGACTAAAAAACCCGCTGAGACCCGTATGGGAGGCGGCAAAGGTTCTCCGGAAATGTGGGTAGCAGTTGTGAAACCGGGCCGCATAATGTTTGAATTAGGCGGGGTTTCAGAAGAAATAGCGAAAGAGGCTATGACTCTTGCCTCTCATAAGTTGCCAATCAAAACAAGGGTTGTAAAACGCTTAGAATTAGGCGGTGATTCATAATGAAGCTAAAGCAGATTCGCGATCTCTCTAATCAAGAATTGCTACAGCGAGAAAAGGACCTGAAGGGCGAACTGTTTAACCTCCGGTTTCAGGCAGCTACCGGCCAGCTTGATAACCCTATGAGAATTCGTAAAGTTAGAAAGACCATAGCGCGCATAAAAACTGTCCTTACGGAACGTCGAAATGCAGAGGCGAAATCCAGTAGCCAAAAGTGAAATGAAAAGGAGGGATATGAATGGCCGAACGAAAGTGCCGAAGAAAGGTCCGATAAGACCATAACAGTTGTAGTGGAAAGGTTGATGAAGCACCCTCTCTATGGTAAGACTATAAAGCGGACAAAGAAGTTCAAAGCCCATGATGAAAACAATGAATGCAAAACAGGTGATATAGTGACTATTATGGAAACAAGGCCCTTAAGCCGCAGTAAGCGCTGGAGATTGGTTAAAATTATACGTAAGGTCCAGTAAAGAAGGGAGGTTTTTCGCATGATACAAGTTCAAACAAGACTCAATGTAGCTGATAACACTGGTGCAAAAGAGTTAATGTGCATCAAGGTTTTGGGCGGTTCCAGACGTAGGTTTGCCAATATAGGTGATACTATTATGGCTTCAGTTAAAAGTGCAACACCCGATGGTGTTGTTAAAAAAGGAGAAATCATAAAGGCTGTTATTGTTAGAACAAAGAAAGGTTTACAGCGTCGGGATGGTTCATATATTAGGTTTGACGAAAATGCTGCAGTTATAATAAATGAAGATAAAAACCCCCGTGGGACGCGTATATTCGGTCCTGTAGCAAGGGAACTTCGAGAAAAGGACTATATGAAAATAATATCTTTAGCTCCGGAAGTACTTTAAACTATAAGTAATCCTAAATTCTAACAGGGCGAAGCTCGGATATAGGAGGTGTGTTTCTTGAACAAAGTCCACTTGAAAAAGGATGATACAGTTTTTGTCCTTTCGGGAAAGAACAAGGGCAGAAAAGGTAAAGTTATAAAAGTTTTCCCCCGTAAAAAACAGGCCATAGTGGAAGGTATCAATATGGCAACTAAGCATCAAAAACCTACGGCCGGTATGCCACAAGGCGGAATTATGCAGATAGAATTGCCCATGCATGTTTCTAAGCTAATGCTAGTATGCAATAAATGCGATAAACCTACTCGAATAGGTTATGATGTACTTGCAGATGGGTCGAAAGTGCGTGTATGCAAGAAATGCAAAGAGGTTTTGGATAAATAGAAAAGAGGTTTTGGATAGATAGACAGATAGGAAGGGAGGTAGCTTTTATGTCCAGATTAAAGGATAAGTATTCAAAAGAAGTTATACCGGCATTGATGCAAAAGCTTAATTATAAAAATGTCATGGAAGTGCCCAGAGTAGAAAAAGTTGTTGTAAATATGGGAATAAATGATGCACGGGAAAACCCAAAAGCCATTGAAGCAGCTACCGGTGATTTGGCACAAATCACAGGACAGAGGCCCATAGTTACTAAAGCACGCAAGTCTATTGCGGCCTTTAAGCTACGTGAAGGCATGTCTGTAGGGGCTAAAGTTACCCTTAGGGCACATAGGATGTATGATTTTTTAGATAAGCTTTTCAATATAAACCTTCCAAGGGTCAGGGATTTTAGGGGAGTATCACCTGATGCGTTTGATGGAAGAGGAAATTATACTTTAGGAATCAAAGAGCAGCTTATTTTCCCGGAAATAGATTATGATGAAATAGATCGTGTTAGAGGCATGGACATAACCATTGTTACTACGGCGAAAACCGATGAAGAGGCCCGGGAACTCTTAAAAAATCTAGGCATGCCTTTTGCATAAAAGGAAGGAGGGAAAGGCTTGGCCAGAAAATCATTAATTGCCAGTCAAAAACGCAAGCCAAAATTCTCAACTCGTAGATATAACCGATGCAATATATGTGGCAGGCCTCGTGGATATTTACGCAAATATGGT
>CAYMGK010000169.1:0-3850 GCA_964389965.1 uncultured Clostridia bacterium
GTCTCCAAAACCAAAGATATCTGCTCTATATTGGCTTTTGGCTTTTTTCAATACATCTTCTATCATGCATTTTATTTCATGTGCTGCGGCTTTTTCTATTTTCTTTATGTTTTCGGGCTCCGCTATAGGATGGGGGTCTTCGTGTTGGTGTAAATCCCCTTCCGCTTTTATGTCTATGTGAAAGGAGATTTGATCACTTTCCACTTTAGGTACTATCTTACTTTTGGCCCTTGTCATGGCAAAGGCCACATCGTTTTCCTCACCTTTATGCACAGTCAGGGAAATAATCCCTTCTTTCGATTTGCCTATTGCATATAAATATCCCCTTGTCTCTCGATCTTCAAGATAGCCCACTAACTTTGTTCCCCTATAAACTGTGGCACCCCGAAGGCGCAGGACTTTTTGACATTCACCATCATTTGTGCCCGAGGTTGATTCTCCTTCTTTTGCGGCTTGGGATATTTCACTTTCGCGGTCTATTACTTCTATATATGATGTAACACCGTCTTGGCCCGGTGTTATCAATTGATTCACGAAGCGCTTTATATCTGTAATATATGCTTTGCTTACAGCCGGCTGGTTTTGTTCAATGAGTCCGAGAATCTCCTGTGATAGGAGTTCTTCGATCTCCGGTTTAGCTTTGAGCACATCTATTGCTTTGCCCTTTGTTGTCAATAGCCAAGTGTTGAGGCGTATATCTTTTGTGCGCAGTAAATCATCAATAAACTTGTCAAGTCCTGCTCTTGCAAGTCTTTCTCCTAGGATGATTACATTCACATGTGCGATGTAGTCTTCACGTGAAATGCGAGTTGAAAGGTCACCGGCGGCTTCCCAGACTGTGTCCCCTATACTTGTCAAAAGTACCCTTGGCCCTTGTTGGGCACCACCACCACCTCCTCCTCCTCCACCACTTTCCATATCGCTACTGCCTGCTAAGGCCCCTGGTTTGATAACGAGTGTGCTTAGCATCCATTTGTCTTCTCCATCAACTGTAACCCTGTCATATGCAATGATAGTGGCAATGGCAAGTTTCTCTATTTCTCTACGGCTCCAGCATCCACTTAGCAGGAAAATCCCAAGCAATATCAACATAAGCAGTCGTTTAGCCATAGCTTTCATTTCCTCCCTGTTTGCGAAGAACCGCTGTTATCAATAGCAAAACCGGGATGACAAATTCAAAAACAAATGCGTAAAAGGGTAGAGTCTTTGTAAGCCATTCGATTAATTGGCTGGAACTTTGAAAAAGTTCTAGTGACCATACTCCTAGAAGTAATCCAATGGGAAGCACAATTGGGCGGTAGTCGGAAAGTCCGAAAAGTTGGGCTGTCCCAAGGGATGCTATATAGTAAAAGACCGCCACTTTCACAGTGACACCTGCCACCCACATCACAAGTACTAATGCCTCCATCCGCTCTACAAAATGCCCTATGGAAATGCACCGTGTCAGTTCAAAAAATGGAAAGGAGAGGTGTCTCGTGAGTTCTCCCACTACTGCCATGGTAAAAACAGTTGCAAGTGTCAGCACTAAGCCTACTAGTATAACTGAATATGCAAGGTACTTGCCGGCTCTGTGAGAATCCACAATATATGGCAAGATCATTGCAATGACGATAATCTCACCTCTCCAGGTCATGGGACTCAGTGCCCCTAACATCACGGGTTTTATGCCGTTTTCCATGATGGGCAGGAGTTGAGAAAAATCCGCTTCCCACACTGCTAATGCAAAGATAACTGTCACTGATAGAATAAAAAAAGGGAATATGGATTCATTTGTGCGGCAGATAACCTCAAGACCGCTCTTAGTGGACCAGGCCCCTAAGATCAAAAGCATTATGATAAATGCGATGAGAGGTGTTTCCGGCATGAATGATGTCCCTAAAAAATCGGCAAATTCTCTTACGATGACAGAGTTAAAATGCATGAACATGAGGATGTAGGCACCACCTATTATCTTACCTAGGATAGGGCCTGTAATGGTCTGTGCGTACTGCACTAGGGTCTTGTCTGGAAATCGCTTAGCTAGTTTCATTATGACAAATGCTACTAGAAGACCGTAGAGTGTGGCAATGATGAGTATTGAAATCCAACTATCCCGGGAAGCATCCTTTGCCGTTATAGCCGGCACGAAGAGCACTGCTGTAGATGTGACTACAGTAAAGGCAAGTAGTAGTACTCCCTGACGGCTTGTGGTCTTTCCCTTTTCAAGCATGATCCCTTTCCCCCTTTTGTTTGTCGTCATCGGAAATGTCCTTGACGCCATCACTATATGGGCCGGGCTTTTGACCTTCTGGTTGACGCCGGAGCTCCCTTGCACCGATAATTGTAGGTCGGGTAATCATGGCCCACCATGGTGCCCTTACTAAGGTGTCTTTCAAATCACCGAAATCAAGTGGTGCAAATGGTGTCATATATGGCACTCCAAAAGAACGCAGTGCACTTGTGTGTATTACAATTATCATTATGCCTATCATTACACCAAAGAGGCCAAAAGATGCGGCTAAAAACATAATAAAGAATCTGAGCAATCTGACAGTGTTTGAACCTATTACAGTGGGCATGGTGAAAGTTGCTATGGCAGTGAGGGATACCACCATAACCATTGCAGTTGATACAAGTCCTGCACTGACAGCTGCCTGACCTATGACTAATGCACCTACTATGCTTATTGTCTGACCTATGGGTTTTGGCAAGCGAATACCTGCTTCTCTTAGCACTTCAAATGTGAGCTCCATTAAAAGTGCTTCTACAAAAGCAGGAAAGGGCACTCCTTCCCTTTGGCTCGCTATTGAAATCAAAAGTGGTGTTGGAAGCATCTCCTGGTGAAAAGTCAATACTGCAATATAGATGGAAGGAAGTAAAAGGGCAATACTAAGGGTGCTCAATCTCAGCAATCGGATAAATATGGCATATGGGTACCTGTTGAAATAGTCCTCAGGTGACTGCATGAACTGTGGAAATGTTGCAGGTAGTATGAGGCTCATGGGTGTGTTTTCCACTACAATACCTACATGGCCCTCAAGGAGATATGCACATAGTCTGTCAGGCCGCTCAGTTGTGTTGATCTGTGGGAATATGGACAGTGGATGATCTTCAATGAATTCACTGACATAGGCACTTCCAAGGATGCCATCTATCTCTATCCTCGATATCCTCTGTTTTACTTCAGCTACTAATTCTTCACTAGCTATACCATCAATATAAAAGATGCCTATTTCTGATTTGGTCAGATGGCCTAATTTCACGGTCTCCATTTTTAGACGGGATGTTTTTATGCGGCGGCGTATCAATGTGGTATTTGTCTTGAAATCTTCTACAAATCCATCCCTTGGCCCTCTTACTAATGGTTCAGTTTTAGGTTCTTCCACTCCCCGGATTTCCCATTGACTTACACTGGAAATGATGGCTTCATCAGTGCCGTCAAACAGGAGTGCTACACCACCTTCAAGGACAAAATCCACCATTTCCAAAACATCTTCTGTTGTATCAATATCTATGGAAGAAAGGATTTGGTCTTTTATTATATTAAATGCATTTGCCTTGTTTAGCTTCTGGCCTTGCCAAGTGAGGGAAGGATTTAACTGAAGGGTCTGCACAATATTGTTTGTGGCCAAGCTCGCATCTATCATTCCATCTATGTGGACTATAAGTGCTTTAATAGGTGTCTTTGCACCTATATTGAACTTTCTCATTACAATGTCATCACATCTATCAAAGATGGCCTTTATGTGTTTTATGTTTTCATCTAATTTCTCTTCTTTTGTTGCAATATACCAATGCAATAAAAACAAAGTTGTTAACCGTTGCTGTCCATCTAATGGTTGCAAAATGTCATTTTCTTCGCTTCCATATA
>CAYMGK010000170.1:0-3820 GCA_964389965.1 uncultured Clostridia bacterium
GTTAAGGCTTTTAACAGTGCAATAAAAACATCGACTCCTTTCTTGGTTATCTATGATTTCACTTTCTTATATTTTTTAAAAAGCGCTTAAGCCTTTTCATGGCATCAGGTTTTTGCATTACGATATAGGTCTCGGAAGAATCTCTTGGGACTAGTATTGCGCCAATATTGCTTATCCCCCTTGGAAACGCATTTATCTCGATATTTTTTATCTTACCGTCAGGAGTCTCGACTTTCATCCATATATATTTTGGGTATTCTGACAGTATCTCCTTATACTTTCCAACTTCTTTAAGATCTTTTCCGTTCATGGATATGATTATATCTCCGGAACTTATACCTGCTTTCTTAGCAGGTGATTTTTTAATCACATCAAGCACCATCTCACCTTTTTCGGGTGGGGAGAAAAGCGGTTCGTTTTTTTGTTCACTTTTTCTCCCGGTAATTATTAGAAATTCATGAGCAGCCGGCGCGAAGATAGCTGCTAAATATGCAAAGAGCACATATCTTGATGCTAAAACAGCCAATAATAAAAGCATGGAACTAAAGGCCAATAATTTCACTGCCGTGGCCTTACATCTGCTTTTAGGGGGCCTTGTAAGGGCTATATCTCCGTACCCTAATGCCGCCACTACCGGTAGCATTTTATATGTGATTTGGGTGTTTTGTAAAATATGAGCAGATGGTCGTATCACAGGCCACCAATCGGGCATTTGAATTATGCCTAATGAAGGCATATCTCCCGTGATAATCATAAGCAACATTATGGGAACAGGCCAAAATTCCTGAAGGGAAAATCCACCTACTATGCCCTTGTCTTTATGTTTTACAAACACCGGTGTGGCATTAATATAGCCAGAATAATATATTAAAAGGCTTTCTACGAAATGAAGGATAGCAACAAGTGCCATAAGTCCTGCCACATCTATATGTAATAAACCTGTTAGCAATGAAAACAAAGACACTATGCCCCCTGCATAAGAAAAACATATCAAGTGGGGATCTATAAGTGCCAAAAATAAAGCCAATGGCCACACATATATTAATCCTGCCTCTGACACACTTATACCTAATAGCATAACCGCAAAACTTCCGATAATCCCACCGAGTATCCCATAAAATGCGGCGTAAAGCACTTTATCTCGGGGATTTATCTTGGTAGTTCCGAATAAATTTTTTTCTAAAACAGCGGTCCGCCTATACTGGTTCCATACAATAAAAATAACCACCCAAAAAAATGGATTTAGAATAGCAGACGGCATACCCTGTAGAATGATCATAAAAATCTTTCCGAATGGAAACACATTCATCGCTCCTGTAAAGTAACTAAGGCTGAGGTCCTGACCACTTCGATAGCTTTTAACAATTGAAGATCTTTTTCTTTTGGAACATCAAAAGGATTTATGCCTACATCCAGTTTCACTTCAATATCCGGCTTTATCCCAATCCCATCAATGCTTCGCCCACTTGGTATATAATACTGGGCTATAGTCAACTTCATGCCTGCCCCGTTTTCAAAGGGTTCAATTTCCTGCACAGAACCCTTGCCAAAAGTCTTTGTGCCTATAAGTATCCCCGCTTTATGGTCTTGAACGGCTCCTGCCACAATCTCCGAGGCACTGGCACTGTTTTCATTTATCAGCACTGCTAATGGCACAGAAATCTTATCATCATCAGAGTAATATTCTTCGAGCCTGTTTTTATTCCTGTCTTCAGTATAGACAATTAACCCCTTCCCTAATAATTCATTTGCTATTTTGACAGATTCAAAAAGAGAACCACCGGGGTTATTCCTAAGATCCAATATTAGGCCTTTTACATCTTGTCTTTCAAGGCTTTCAAGTGCTGACTTAAATTCTGCATGTGTCTGTGAATCAAAAGAGGTGACTTTAATATAGCCTATATCGTCATCCATTATATTATAATCCACTGTTGTCACTCTTATATCATCGCGAATCAGCTCGAATTTCAGTATCTTTTCCTTGTCTTGTCTTCTTGCATACACAGTAACTTTAGTGCCTTTTTCGCCTCTTAAGAGTTTCACAGTATCATCAAGGCTTTTACCCACAACATTTACTTCATTCACTTTAACTATTATATCTCTGGGAAGAATACCTGCCTTTTGAGCAGGAGTTTCTTCAATAGGAGAAACAACGATAATATCGCCCGAGTCTTCATCAACACTTAAGACCATCCCCACTCCACCAAAGGATCCATCAATGGCATTAATAAAATCTTGAAACTCCGGCCCGTTCATAAAATTTGAGTAAGGATCTTCAAGGGAACTTACCAGCCCTTTAATGGCCCCTTCGATTAACTTTTCATATTCTACATCTTTGACATACTTGTTTTCTATAAGATTTATTACATCGGCAATAGGCTTCAACCTATCACACTCATCAGAAAATCGCCTTCCACCGGGTAAGACCGAAGTATTATTACTTCTATTAAGGGGGTCACCTACTTTGGCTCCGGCAAAAAACGAAAGCAGCGATACTGCTATACACAGTACCGCTACTTTCAATATATGTCTTGTTTTATTATTTTGCATATTTATTCACATCCGGTAAAGTTTTTAGCATTTACCATTATATCACTTATTTTAACCAATTCCAAGGGTTAACAACTTGACCATCTTTTATTACCCCAAAATGAAGATGTGGTCCTGTGGATATTCCCGTACTACCGACAAGGCCTATTTTTTCACCTTTCAAAACCTTTTTGCCCTCTGGTACAAGTAGTTTTGAGAGGTGGGAATATTGTGTTGAAATCCCCCCACCGTGGCTTAATATAATGGTATTGCCATAACCCCCATTCACTCCGGAGAAAATAACTTCACCATCATCCACTGCAAGTACATCAGCACCCATTGAAGCACCTATATCTATGCCCTCATGGAATCGCCGGGTTTTAAAGATTGGGTGAGTCCTCCAACCGAATTCCGAAGTAATATATGTAGAGCTAGGCGTAGGCCAGCAAAATTCTCCAGTTCCAAAAAATCCTTTCTTATTTTTCATTTCCCATGCAAGAATTTGCCGTCTGAGGTTCTCCGAATCACGTTGGAGTTGATCTTGTTGGCGTTCATATTCTTTTTTTTGTTTATCTAGTTCCGCCATTAGTCTTTGACGGTCCCCTCGATAAGAAGCAATCCTAACCCTTCGTGCATCTATCTCATTGCGTTGCTCAGCAATAAGTCTTCTCTGATTTTCAAGTTCCGCCTTTTTTTTGGCAACTTCAGCTTGTTTCCCTCTAAATTCATTGAGTAAGTTCTTATCTGATTCAATAACACGCTTAATCATATCAAGCCTCGTTAAAAAATCAGAGAAATTGGAGGAATCCAAAACTACTTCTATGTAATCCACTGGACCAGTCTTATATAGAGTTTTCATGCGTACATGAAGATCCTCCTTTTGTTCTTCCACCCTCTCTTCGGCCTGCTTGAGTTCTTTAGTGGCATTTGCCAGTTTTGCCTGGTTTTCCGCGAGTTTTGCTTTAGTTTCATTAAGCTCCTTTTCGGCTTTATATAATTTTTTCTCGAGTTCAGCTATTTCATCCGCTACATTTTTTTTATCCTTGTCCACTCTTTTTATATTCTGTTTAAGGCCCTCAATCTTTGAACTAATATCTTTTTGTTTTTTTCTTAAATCATCAATATTTGCAGCTGTAGCCGGAGCAGTAGCGACCAGCATCATCACTAAAGCCAATAAAGCTGCCCATAACTTTAAACCTTTTGAGTTCATCCTCTTCCTCCTCCCGAACACACTAGACATTTAAAAACCTCTTTATGGAAAAACTACTGCCGAAAGCCCCTATGACCATAC
>CAYMGK010000171.1:0-3811 GCA_964389965.1 uncultured Clostridia bacterium
CATTAACCCAATTAGCATACTTATCATATATTTGCTGTTTTTGGTCATCCGGAATATTATTCCATGCCTTTATATCCTTGTCTCCCGTACTTACTATATTAATAAATTTACCGCCTCTATTTAAATCTTTTTCAGATACATATTCAAGACGCCAATCTATAAGGTTATCATCTTTATCAAGTAATTTTCCTGCTGTTGCCAATTTTCTAATATTAGGGTCTTTAGGGTGCTTAACGTCTAATTTATCGTGAGTATGATCGTAAGTAGAAGGTACAGAGTATGCACCTTTAGGCATACCATAGTTAAAGGACTCTGTATTTGCGACTTGATACAGTTCATCATCACTGTACACTTTAGTGTCGGAGTTCACATGCCCGTTTACCATATGTTTATCATAGGCGTTCCACTCACTTACGAACTTGCCTGACTTGATATTGACAATAAATTCAACCATACGACTACTGTTATAGTGCCTTTTATTGCTATTTTTAGTCAGTTGAACTTTCATATTTACAGGATACTTAAACTGTCCTGGGTGTGTACGATTATGCAAGTTTGCTCCTGTCGTATAGTCAGCTTCTACATGGTAATCTTTCATAAACTCTTGTAAACGTTGATAGTCAGTAGCGTTATTGCCTAGATTATGTTTCTTACCGTCATATTCTCGAATATACTGGATATAAGAACGGTCTAAATATGTCCTAAACAAGTGAATTTTACTACTAAGTACTCCTGCAGATTTTAAGCCTTTCTTACCATAAGCATTAACCACCGTTTGTCGCATAGTCGTAAAGAAACTACTTAATGGACTAATCTTTTTAGCTAAATGATATTGTGCATGACCATTACTATTCAGTTGTAAGAAGCCATTTTTATCAATTTGAGCATCTAGTTGTGTTGTTAGCATTAAATCTAACTTTTGGCTATCTTTTAACTTAGATGACTTAAATACCTTAACATAGACCCCTGAACCGACTTGGTGTAGGTTCTTCCAGTAGGTTTTAAGCGTCTTATTTAAAGTCTTATGGTGTTTTTTAGAATCTTTTAGGGCATGAGCTTGAATAAACTTTAAATATCCTAAAATAGCCGCCTTATCCCAACCTTCTGATGAATTAGCCATGATACTAACTTCGCCTTCAAGACGGTTTTGTAAGGCTTGTTGATAGGCTTTAGATTTACCTTTAGCAATTTTAGCGACTACTCGTTTAATCCGTTTCTTATAGGCATTATTTCCCTCAAAAGAATTAATGGCTCTATGATAACCTACACCCATTTTAACTTCTTGTAGACTAGGAGTTGAGCTAGATAAGTATCCGATAATTGTGTTGAGATGAGTAAGACCGCTATTATCCGTAAATAGATTAGAAGTCTGGGCATTAAATGTCCGTAAAGCGTCTAACATCTGATTAAAAGTATGGATACTTTCTTGTGTTAGTTCAATCTCATTCGAAAAACTAAAATTAATTCCTGCATTGTGTAGCTCCTGTTGGTGTACATGGAGCATATTAAGTTTAGCGTGTGCTATACGTACTAATTCTTCTAAGACCTTTTCATCTAAATAACCATATTGATTGACTGAACTATCAGCATTAGTATAAGTACGTAAATCACCTTCCATTCTATCTAACCAGTGATTTACTTCATTCATCGCAGGAACAATATATTCCCGAAAGACCATGCCACCAGCTTCATACGTTCTACCTTGCATACCTGGTGTTCCAACAGTCGCAACTAAATTATCTACTGCTCTTTGAATTATTCTCACTGCTTCACGACAAGAATTGATATTCTCTCTTGTTGAAGCAATGAAGCTACTAGAGCCAACACTAGAATATTTTAAACTCATTTATTATCCCCCATATAATTTATCGTTAATCGAACGTCTTTCACGATTATAGTCTTCTTCGATTTGATAGGATTGATTTGATAAGCGTTTCTTAGTATCACTTTGGATAAATTCAGTTTTTGAGGACAACATACCTAATTTTTTATTTCCTTTACTATTCATCATGTAGAGCTTTTCTAAGAGTTGATTATCAAAACGACGCACCTCGAAGAATGACTGATCCAAATTTTCAATATTCCTATTTTTCTCACGATAAATACGTGATAATCGCTCTTCTAACTCATAACGTTCTGCATTATTCACCTAATCACCAAACCTTTCTGCGTCTAAACTATCCTCAAGGCACTTCTTTCCAGCAACCTTATTGAACTGTTGAGCAAGTTTATTAGTTTGGTCCATAAACTTCTGAATTTTAATTTTCATCTCGTGGTTAGCCTTTTTTCCATTGAGCATACCTTGACAATTAGATTCAGCAAGGTTAATACTTCGTTCATTCAATTCAATATTTTTGAATTGTGAAACAACGGTATGAACCACAGATGTAGATGACGATACTTTTACCATTTTATCTCCTTAAAGCTATATTTACACTAGAATATCATAAATAACAAATGTTTCTATATGAACTTTCGCTGTACTGACGGTTGTTTTAAAGTCAGTATTGTCTGAGTTATAGCCATTAACTATAAACGTACTATCACTGTAGTTAATTCCTTATTTGAGGGTATTCAACTTAAAAATCTTAACGACATTATTATGCAAAAGAAACTAGATGGTTACGCTCAAAATCACTCTAAAAAGACGACGCGTGAACTTATTTTAAAAGTTCGTGGCTCATTAAAGTATGCTTACGCTCGTGGTCTTATCACAAACGACTTCGGTTCATTACTCAAGGCAAAAGGAAAGATACTCCCTAAAAGAAATATACCGCTCTCTATCACAGAATTCAAAATTTTAAGAAAATATTGTCTAGAAAATTTACAAGACGAATTTAATATATTGGTATTACTAGCACTTGAAACAGGGGCAAGACGTGGCGAGTTACTTGGTCTAAAAAAAGAAGACGTATATAAGTACGGTATTAAAATTAGACGCTCGATTAGTCCGACAAATAATGATACTGAGCTTAAAACCAAACATTCTAAGCGAGATATTTCAATAAACAAAGATGTATACAATGCCTTAATAACCCTATTTGAAAAGAATTCTGAATATATTTTTGATTGGGATGGGTTTCATCAAGCACAACGTCTTCAGGCTCTCTTAAAGAAATTGGGTATAAAGAAAACTACTTTTCATGGGTTACGTGATACGCATGCTTCTTTTTTATTCTCAAAAGATATTAGCATTGAATATATCTCTAGGCGTTTAGGTCATAATTCAATCACCACCACCCAAAATTATTATCTAGAATTAATGCCAGAAAAAAAGCACCAGCAAGATACTGATGCTTTAAATCTCTTAAACGACCTATCAATATAATTAACACCAATTGACACCATATAATGTGTGTAACCATTGATGTAACAATATTTTTACTAACGTTTTGAGAATTGTGAAGCCTTACGAGCTTTCTTAAGACCTGGCTTCTTACGTTCTTTCATACGTGCATCACGTGTCAAAAGACCTGCACGCTTGAGAACGCCACGGAAATCTGGGTCAACTTCGAGCAATGCACGAGCGATACCATGACGTGTAGCGCCTGCTTGGCCGGAGAAACCACCGCCGTTTACGTTTACCAAAACGTCATATTGACCTTTTGTTTCCGTAACAGCAAATGGTTGTACCATAACTTCGCGTAAGTTTGCAAATGGAACATATTCTTCTGCAGGTTTGCCGTTCATCGTGATCTTGCCTGTACCAGGAACTAAGATTACACGAGCGACAGAGTTTTTACGACGGCCTGTGCCGCGATATTGTACTTGTGCCAAAATCGTTTTCCTCCTAGGTTAGATTAAGTTAGTG
>CAYMGK010000172.1:0-3778 GCA_964389965.1 uncultured Clostridia bacterium
CTGACAACAGTTTCATTAGCTTCCAAATAAGCCTTCATACAGTACTCGATAAGTTCACTTGACCCATTTCCTATTAAGAGCCTTTTAGAATCCCCATTGAGATATTCCGCCAGTCTATGCCGCAATTCGTCACACCTGTCATTTGGGTAGCGATTCAAATCATCAACCCAATTTATACCTTCATTTGCATCAAGCTTTATACGGTGTTTTATTTCCTTCACTTCATACGGCTTTATTTTTTTTATATCTTCCCTTAAATATTTATACATTCGCACCACCTGTTCTCACTTTGATGGAATTGGCGTGGCCCGTCAGGGCCTCTTCATCGGCCAGTAATATGATGTCTTTACTGGCACTCACTAAAGCCCTCTTAGAATAATGAATCAATGATGTCTTTTTGACAAAATCATAAACACCAAGGGCAGATGAGAATCTTGCGGTCCTTGATGTGGGCAGTGTGTGATTTGGGCCTGCATAATAATCTCCTACGGCCTCAGGGGTGTATTCTCCTAGAAATATTGCCCCGGCGCTTTTTACTTTTTTGTAATCATTTAAAGCATTTTCTGTTAGAATCTCCAAATGCTCTGGGGCCAATCTATTGACTATGTCAAAGCCTTCTTCTATATTTTCGGTTATAATTATTGCACCATAGTTTTTTAATGATTTTCGGATTATCTCACTTCTTTCAAGTGTTTTGAGCTGGGCCTCTAGTTCTTTAGGTATTCTATCTCCGAGGTCACCACAATCCGTCACAACAATACTGGCTGCCCTGACATCATGCTCGGCCTGAGCGATTAAATCCGCTGCTATGAATCTTGGATTAGCGGTTTTATCAGCTAAAATAACTACTTCGCTTGGGCCTGCGATCATATCTATTCCCACAATGCCCGAAACTTGGCGCTTGGCCATAGCAACATAGTCATTTCCAGGTCCTACTATTTTATCCACCTTAGGGATTGATTCAGTGCCATAACACAGTGCACCTATAGCCTGAGCCCCTCCAACCTTATATATTTCCCTGACACCCAATAAATCGGCGGCTACCAAGACGGAATCCCTTATCTTTCCACATTTATCTGCAGGTGTGGTAATAGCTATTTCACCGACACCGGCTATCTTAGCGGGGATTACATTCATCATGACTGTGGAGGGATAAGATGCAGTGCCACCAGGGATATATATTCCTATTCTTGCTATAGGATTTGTAATTTGGCCTAAGATGACTCCATCTTTCTCTTTGGCTATAAACCCATCATCAATCTGTCTTTCATGGAACCTAGTTATATTTTGTATGGAATTTTTCATTGCATTTTTTAAATCTATGTTGATGTTTTTTTTGGCGTTTTCAATTTCACTTTTGCTAACTTTTAAATCATCGAGATTATGGCCGTCAAACATATGGGTGTACTCAAGTACAGAAGCATCCCCTTTCAATCTTACCTCTTCAAGTATCTCATCTACTTTTTTCAGGACTTCTTTTGAGTCCATTATACTGCGGCTAAGCACCCTTTCTAGTTTTTCCATTTCCCTATAACCATTTATCTTTTGAATCATCTACTCACTTCCTAACATCTTTTCTATTTTCCGTATGGTCCTATGGTGAAATCTATAACTGGCCTTATTTGCAATGAGACGTGCACTTATATAATCCAACTTTTCCAATACAACTAAACCATTATCCCTTAGGGTATTTCCAGTCTCAACTATATCTACAATAATATCACTGAGATCCATCAAAGGCGCAAGTTCCACAGAGCCATTTAACTTAATAACTTCTATGCGCTGGTTTCTGCTTTCAAATACAGATTGGACATAGTTAGGGTATTTTGATGCAATGCGAAGTGTATCATTAATTTTCTTACTATACCCGTTTTGAAAACCGGCAATAGCAAAATGGCATTTACCGTATTTTAAATCCATGATTTCATAGACATCTTTATCCTCTTCTAATATTATATCCTTGCCCACAATACCCAAATCCGCCACACCTTTTTCTACATATGTGACTACATCGGCTGGTTTTACCAGGATATATTTGGTCTCTCCTTTAGCATCTGTGAAGGTTAGCTTTCTGGAGTCTTTATCCCTAACTATTCTCATATCACTATTATCAAAAAGTTTCAGGCCCTTTTCACCCAACCTACCTTTTGCTATAGCTATTGTGATGTTTTCCCCTAACTCCATTGTCTCCCCTCCTTTGTCCCGATCTTTGTTATGCGGTCCATATCCACCATAAATCCAACTGCAGGCACCTTTAGGCCGAATTCTTCTGTTAACCTATCGTATCTGCCACCACTTAAAATCCTGTCAGGACTATTTAAACAGAATCCTTTAAAAATAATGCCATCATAGTAATCCAAATCAGGGATTAAAGACAAATCCAGCTTGATACTATTTTTGACGGTCTTGTCTTTAAAATAATCCTTGATTTTTTCAAGCTGACTTAGTGCTTCCTTCATACATGTATTTACTTTATAGCAATTTGCCATTTCAACCACATCTTCCATGTTTCCCTGCATATCAAACAGATGATCAAGTACAGTATCTCTTATCCCCATTGCCATGAGTCGGGCGTCTAAACCATATTTGTTTTTTTTGCTAATTAAATCCCTTAACTCCATTTCGTCATTATGATTTAATTTTAGTCCATCAAAAAAACCATCTAAATACTTACTTGAACCTAATTCTATTATGAAAGGGTCCTTGAGATTTTCCATCAGAGTAGATGCTATTTCCAATGCTTCCAAATCTCCCCTTAAAATATCGTCACCTAGGGATTCAATTCCCATCTGATGGTTTTCAATTATCTTGCCACTGGGCCCGTTTAAGTAAATCTTTGAATTGTAGTATACCTTAAGAGGTGGATGACCATCCCACTTGGAAAATATCTCACCTAGAATGTTTATGGTTATATCCGGCCTTAAAATGAATATCCTAGAATCCCCACCTAATACTTTCACGGTCTTTGATGAATCCCGTTTATATACTGATCGGACATACTCATCGTATTTTTGGAATATGCGAGGTTCTATTAAACTGAACCCCTTTTTCTCGAAATAACCCTCAATTTTTCTTTCAATGGTTTTTTTGGACTTTGTTGCAGCTAATTCTTTAGAAATAGTTGTAAATCGCATAATATCCCCTCTTTCTTTAAAAAAAATAAAACCATATAGGCACTCTATATGGTTTAAATGCAAATCCATCATAGATATGTGCCCGTTAAAACAACCCAAACAGGGCACGCATCTATGAACTGTTAAATTTTAGCTCATAGTTACAAGCCCTGCAATCTATGATGGTGGTGAAATTGCGTATTTAACATTTGCCTTTTTCTCATGTCATCACCTTGGTTGCGTTAATACTTTAATGCATTATAGCACTAAAATAAATATTTGACAAGTGGAGGGTTAGAGCAAAACTATTTATCCAAACTCCCAGAAGGAGTATTCTATATAGACCTTGGCACTGGGGGGCTTGCCAACTTCTACTTGACACTAACATTCTGGTTTAACTCAGTTGACAAAATGTTTTAGGAGTTTTATAATAATATTACAAAATATATGAGCGGAAATAGCTCAGTGGTAGAGCATCGGCTTCCCAAGCCGAGGGTCGCGGGTTCAAATCCCGTTTTCCGCTCCAAAGGTGACAATAACTCGGCATTTTTTTATAATGCCGGATTTTTTATTTTATATGACCTCTATGGGGTATATTTCCGGTGGTATAGGGAATTATTATCTTAAAAGGCTTTGCCTTACAATATAATTCTTATGGCGTTTTC
>CAYMGK010000173.1:0-290 GCA_964389965.1 uncultured Clostridia bacterium
AATATTGACTTCAATATAAAAGTGTCCGGCATCTGCTGTTCAATTATGCCGGCCTTCTTGTTGTTTTGCAATTGTTTCTATTTGCATTATATCCAGATCCTTTTCTTTATTACATTAGGAAAAAGCACAGAAGACGTGCATCACCTGTCCCCTGTGCTTTTCGCTTTTATATATTTACTTTGGCATCAATTTTCTCAACTCGATCTTTTGATAGGTCTTTTGCCTTATATAGAGCAAGGTCCGCATTCTTTATTAATTCATTTGCAGTATTACCATGTTCTAATAATGAA
>CAYMGK010000173.1:300-3727 GCA_964389965.1 uncultured Clostridia bacterium
TAAAGCCTACTCCTGTAAGCCGACTTTAGGGGGCCCTCCCTCATCTCCTATACACCACACTTTCCAATCTATTCAAAAGTGTGCTCGTGGCACACAACCGTCTCACTGTGCACTTTCTATTTTCAAAAAAGGATTTTTACCTTTTTTATAGAATACCTAATACATAAAGTATAATAAATATTTGTTTGCATATACTTTTAGATGAGGGGTGGCTACCTTTCACCCCAGGCTTAAAAAATACTGTCCTTGTTATATCAACTATTTACTTTCTTGCGCTTCTTTTCCATGTATCTTTTATATTCCTCTTCCGATACTTCGAAACGAAATGCTTTTAGATTGCACTGACTAGCCCTGAGTACTCTACCATTGCGGAGAGTAATCGATCTAGTATATATTACCATTACATCACCTCCTTTCTCTGACAAGGCCATGCTTTTCAAATCCGATGCCCATACATCAATTTGAGGTAGCTAAAAGCTTAACATTTTGCCTTGTCAGAAGAATTGGGGTGTTTATGTGAAAACCAGTTATTCTGGTTTTTTTGGTCTTTTGCCGGGCTGTTTACTCTAAAGGTTGTTCAAGGAAAATTTTTAGTATTTTATTTTCATCATCCCACTTAGCAAGGTATCTTTTTGCTTTGCTGTCAACTTTAAAATCCTGCATTTTACTTTCCAAAAAACGTATAAAATCTTTGTTGCTTATCCTTACGTAATTAGAACGTCTTTTACTAATAAAGGGGATCTTCCTTGCGTCTTCTTTGCCACACGGTTTAACACCTATTACTTTGTTCTGTTCGTCAAATCCAAGTATAACATGTTCTGGCTCCCCTAATGCGTCGAGTGCACCTCCTGAAAATGTGAGCCCATATTCCGCTATCGAAACTATTGGTGCCCCTATTTTGGGGTTATACCACTTAAAGTTCATCATTTTCACCTCGCTCAATTTATCTTATAGGTATATTATACCACTGTCTGAATCCATTGACAACATTTATTTGCAGCTTTATGTGCTATATTTCTCTCTGTTACATTTCGCGTGCATCGCATAATTGTATGCATCGATGTCATGCACTGTTGAATATTTGATTCGTTGATGTCTTTTTTGGCTCAATCATATTTGTCGCCCAGAAATTCACACAATGGCGCCCATGTAGTCCCAGTGTTACGATATTGTATCATAATACGTGGATGCCGCAGGACAATGGAGAGTAAATAAAATCTTTTTTAAGTACACTAAAAGGCACCTTCGGTTCAATCATCCGAAAGTGCTTTGTGATTTAATAGGTGTAAAGGTGACAAAAAGTCGAACTTGGTTTTTGCATTTTGGAGTATGCACTTTTTGGTTTATACTTCGCACCATTTTTCTATGATGTAGTTGATAAACGCCGAACATGAAATCAACATAAATTTGGCGTCTTCCACAGGCGCCTTTGTAAAATCTATTCCCCCATGCCTTATTCCATTTTTATCGGAACTAAAACCATACAACTTTTTAAATGCTTCTTGTAAGGCTTTATGGATGATTACACCTTTGTCTTCCAGTTTTTTGAGCATTTTCCCTAAAGTCGCCTGGCCGCCTTTTTCGCCTGTAATAATACAGCATAGTGATTCCACCGCACTAATTGATTCTTTGATTGAATTTTCATAATCCGGCCCTTTTCTGTTTGAGAATAAAGTTACGGCCTTTCTCATATGTATATTCACTGATTCAAATTTCGTATTTGATGCTTCCTCAAGGGTATTTAGCTCCTCATTATTTGTAATAGGAATAAATTGATTGTTTAACAATCGATATCCCGACTTCTCCTCTTTAAGTATGTTTTGAAGATCATTTATAAAACCCCTTAAACTATTTATCCCCTCTGATAATGATTGAAAATCACTTTTTTCATCAGGATGTAATATGGCTTCAATAACTATCTCAATGATATCGTAAGGAACATACCAATCCCCATTTAAAAAGTAATAATTAAAATCAGAATTTTTAACCCTATCAAGGTTAAACCCTAATTCATCGAGGGCATATTTTCTGATCACATCGTATTGGGAGTAGTATCCTATACGCTCGGGAAATGCTCTGTTTAATGAATTATATAATCTGTTTCTCAATACATCATCCATTGATCCTATTTGTATCGGGCTTGGGGGAACTGCCCCCACCCGTTGCGAAAACTTCATTTAGATCACCCTTTTTCTCCATTACCACCTTGAAGATATATTCCGTTCTAGGGAAGGCGTGCAACAAGTATTATACAAACCCCCTCTGTGAAAGGTTCAATTCCGGTGCTTACTCAAGGTTGACTAATTCAGATATGAAACCCTAGAAACCCTTTGCCTTTCAAACCCCTTCACTTACTTTCAAACCTTCTTTCGAATCTTTTCCTTAAGATTCCTAGAGTGTTCTCCACCTCCGGGATTTTCATGAAGTATATTATTATCGTGTAAGTTAAAGCCCCTATAATTATTGCTACTATTAAAGCTAAGTTTTGAGTTAAATACAGACCCAAATACTTGAAACTACCAAAAGCAAACAACCCCATTATCACTGATGCAATACTTATCTTTATAAAAGACCTTGAGATTTCCAAAAGTCCAAAGTGACCTATCTTCTTTCTTAGGGTGATAAACATCAAAACTGCCGTTACTATTGCGGAAATACTAGTAGCTAGGGCCAGACCGCCAAGGCCCATAAACCTACTTAAGATAATGTTTAAGATAATATTAATAACTACTCCTATGGTGGCATTTATCATCGGCGTCTTTGTATCCTGATGTGCATAAAATGACCTTGATGCCACTGATCTAAGGCTTAAAGGTGGCATGCCAATAGAGTAATAGAACAAAGCAATGCCCGTCATTTGGATTGCCTCGGGAGTGAAGGCACCTCTACCAAATAATAGGCCAACTATTTCTTTAGAAAATAGCATTGCACCGACTGTTGCAGGAATTACTAGTAGATTGATAATACCAATAGCTTCCGATATGATTCTTTTCAGACCCTTGATGTTGTTTTCAGCAACCATCTTTGAAATATTAGGGTATATAACTGTTGTTATGGAGTCAACAAAGAAACCCTGCACGAAACCGTTAATGCGATTGGCATAATTTAAAGCGGAAATACCACCTACAACTATTGCAGAAGCCAAGGTTCGGTCTACCAAGGTATTTATCCGATCTACTGAACGGCTTAACATGAGGGGGAGGGCAAACATGATCATCATTTTTACATATTTATCTTTTAAATTTAAAATGGGTCTATAATTGTATCCAACTTTATAAGCTATAGGTATCTGAACAAGCAATTGAACAGTTGAAGCTAAAACACTACCAACGATTAGTACGTAAATATTTGTTTTAGCACTTAGAATCAATGAGGGTATTATTATTAAATTAAAAAACAATCCTGCTAATGAAGGAATGGTATAATT
>CAYMGK010000174.1:0-3724 GCA_964389965.1 uncultured Clostridia bacterium
ATAGTGGCATAGTATAGGGCCTTACTAGGTGAAATCAGGGCTAAAGGTAGTAATACTATATCTGGTGGGACAGGAAAAAATGATGCCTCCGCAAATGCCAAAATAAAAAGGCCCAAAGCACCGTTTTGTATAAAAAACTCCTTTGCACCTTCGATAAAATACAAAATATTGTCCACCTCTTATTACCACTTTTTATACTACTCAAATAAATCTATACAATAAAAATAAAAAGATGCTTATATCATAAAACAAAATTATGGAGTTAGAAGTAGCCTCCATCCACTGCCTATGAAATAAACTGAAAAGGCTATAATGAACAGACCTAACCAAAAAATAACCCATCTATAAATATTATCACTTATCAATTTTTTGCCACTTGAAAAAGCTATGGATACAGTTGTAAACCATATTAAATCTGATAGAATGTGACCAATGAAAAAGAGTATGATCCCCACAAATCCTAAAATATATGATTGGCGTACAGATTCCATACCTGTTGTAGCCCACCACATAACGAAATAAGGGTTTGTAGCACTTACAAGTGCTCCTTCAAATACAGGGTTCTTCATTCTTGTATTTGCATCGGAATTTTTGTTTTCCAATGAAATGGATTTATTTAAGCTAGACTTTACCATTCCATATCCCATCCATGCAAGAAAAACACCGCCAAATAATCCGATAAACCCTGCAACTGTTGAATTAGAAAAAAAGTCTTTTAGCCCAAATGCCATTATTGTAATTAATATAAACTCTAAGATCCCATGTCCTAGCACTATTAGAGGGCCTGCAATCCACCCTTTTTTAAGACTCCCTTCAATTGTTATTCCCAACATAGGCCCAGGCATCATCGCACCAGAAAATCCTATCAAAAAAGCACTAATGAAAATCCCCCATAAAGCCATATTGATATTCCTTTCTTTGTGGAATTATGTAAAATACAGTTTCTTCATTGTAAAACATATTTTAGCATGATACTATATCCATAGTCCAGTAACAGGAGGAGAATAATGAAACGAAGAGATTTTGCTTTGGCACTGTCAATAGTAATAATATGGGGAGCTAATTTTACTGTTATAAAATTAGGGTTGAGCGGTGTACCCTCTATGCTACTAGTTGCAATAAGGTATGTTTTAGCGGCGTTCCCCGCCATACTTTTTGTTAGAAAACCTAATACACATTGGAAATATATAGTCTATTACGGTCTTACAGTAGGTGTGGGGCAATTTGGGTGTTTGTTTTACGCTATGGAAATTGGAATGCCCGCCGGGCTTGCCTCCATAATTGCTCAATTACAAGCATTTATGACCCCATTTTTAAGTGCCGTAGTTTTGAAGGAAAAAATAAGTCGCAAACAACTACTTGGATTTGTAATTGCCGCTTCAGGTCTCATTGCTATTGGAACCGCATCTACTTCAGACAAAATAGGAGCCATCCCTTTGGGAGCACTATTATTGACCGTATGTGCACCTTTGTTTTGGTCCGTTTCAAATATTGTTGCAAGATTCGCCTCAAATATGGCCACAGCAAAAGGAGAAAAGCTTGACATGTTCAGTTTGGTTATATGGTCAAGTCTGGTGCCCCCTATTCCCATGCTGGGGTTAGCTTTATTATTTGATACACCTATGACTCTAATAAGTTCTCTAGCAAATCTCAAGCCCATATCTGTTTTTTCAGCACTTTATTTAGCCTATGCTTCCACATTATTTAGTTATGGATTTTGGAATGATCTAATATCAAAATACCCCTTAAGCAAAATATCACCTATATCTTTGCTTGTACCAATTACAGGTCTTCTAACTGCTAGAGTCGTGTTATCAGAACAATTATCCAAAATGCAATGGATAGGAGCATCGATAATACTAATGGGATTGGTAGCCGCAAATATTGACATTAAAAAAATTGTTAAACAAAACCGCCCAGGGCTTTAATAATGCCGCTCGATGCCGTTTCATTCCATCCTCTAGGAATTTTAATTCTGATTACTAACTCCGTCTTACGTGTTACAGTCCAAATTAAAAGGTATTAAAAATCCCCTCTTCAGGAAATGCTAAATCAGTGAAACACTTTATCTATGTCAATCCAAAAATGAGATTACCATAAAATAATATAATGAATAGGGGAATAATCATGAAAAAAACAAGCCGGATTATGGATTTTCTACAAACCGACATACTTAGCGCAGACTTTACTTCACTGGGGTTAAGGCAATTTTTTCTAAGTGACAAACTAGGTTTGAATCGCATCGATTTGAAACTTTTGAACGAGAGAGAAGGTTTCGGCCCCCATGTGGAGCTCATTATCGCTGAAACCCTAAATTTTATAGAAACAGGGAGGCACAATATGCCTTTGGATTTGACGGCTTTCACGGAATTTCAACGAAGTGTTTTTGAGGTGGTCAAAGGGGTGGAGTCTGGTGAGATCATAACTTATAAGGATGTTGCGGTAGCCCTAGGAAAGCCGGGGGCCGCCCAGGCGGTGGGAAATGCCATAGCCAAAAACCCGGTATCCTATTTTTTGCCCACACATAGAATATTCCCCCAAAGGGGTATCGGTATATGTAGAAGCAGCGCAGGGCATAACATTCACCCAAGTAGCAATAGATTTTAATTGTATGGTAGAGTCTTGGGCCGTAATTCTTTTGAATAAATGGGCGTATAGATAAGTCTGCCCCTTACTCGCTTTGATCTCATAAGACTTATTTTCGTAACATCGATTCTAATCGTCCCAAATTCACTTTCAAAGTCAGCGGCGGCAAAATCTTTCTTCATCACAACTTCCCTACCAATTGTCAGGTGAGGCTTAAATCTTCTTTTTTCAAGGACGAAGCCCTTAGAGGTAAGGGAAGAGTAAAGTTGCTCATAAATATTTTGGAGCATTTTATTGTCCTCCACCCCAATCCAATAAATATCTCCTCCACGACGTCGAAAGCGGCCAACACCCTTTAAGTGCAAGGTAAAAGCCGATGCAAGCACCTCATCCATTCCACCTTTAATATCAGCTAGGTTATTGGTCTGGCCTAAAAAAGTAATGGTCAGATGTAGATTTTTCGGCTGCGTAAAGTTACCTTTTATTGAATGGCCCTCAAAACTTGCAATAATATCAGCTAAACTGTCTTTTTCCTTGCTGTTAAAATCAACAGCTATAAATAAACGCATTTCTCCCTCCTGTACTGTTTTATTCCCTAAGCGTGATATCAGTTCCCCATATTTTATCGTCCTTGTCAAAGTTAAGCTACATCATATATTTTACTGAAGCAATAAAAATAGTATATGTGTGTTCATACCTTAATACAGCATATAATGTTGAGGTTTTATTCACAGCCTTATGAATTACCCTTCACATTTTTGTTTATGTAGACATAATATCCGCAAACGATATAAAAAACCAAAATAATAATACCTGTCGGCACCTGTCGGCATTTCATTGATAATCTGGCCCGTTTCTTGTGTTCCCATATAAATTAAATGAATTACGGGTAATGGCCTCACTATTGCTGTTTGTTTTAGATTTTATCTGTATAAGTGTATGCCCGGCACCTTGTCATCTGAAAGTACTGTAGTTGATCAATCCTCATGACAACCTACCCCCTTCAATAAATTGCCAAACAATTACCTGAATTTTTTTATATTACTACCACTTTTTGTCGTATTTTACATCCTTAAAACCCGGTCCAAGCCCATTATAGCAGCATTGGCACTCTCTTGCAAATTCAATGGATTTCAAA
>CAYMGK010000175.1:0-3710 GCA_964389965.1 uncultured Clostridia bacterium
TTTAAAGACAAGAAATACTCTATGTTTCCAAATCCTGATAAGATGCATTTTTACTGTAGTTGCCCAGATCCTGACTAGTATGTGTAAACATATGGTTGCAGTACTATACGAATTAAGGGATATTGATGGGCGGGATTTGATCAAAAATCCATAGATCAAAAAATCAAAAGTATGCTCAAAAATGCTAGAAAAAAAAGTGAGCGAGAAATAGCACAGGACAATGTTAAAAGGGTTTTTGGTGTTTGAATTTTCAATTTGATGAACGACTATTTATTTTTTGATTTTCGGGCCGACTCACTAAAACTTGCCTCTGCTATCAAGTCTTCCAAATCTTCTTTAGCCCTCCATATTAATGTGCGGGCCCTTTCGTATACATCCATACCTTCTATAGCGGTTTTTGTAATTACGCTGTGTATTTTTTGTCTGAAATGGGGAAAAAATATACCTAAAACAGCAAGAGTGCCGACTCCATATAGCATTCCCTTTCCCTTAACACCTTCTTGATCTACTGCTCTTCCTTGTGGGACAACGTCATTCATGCCATAAAAAGTTTGCCATGTATTTTCAGGTATTTTTTGACCGTCGAAAAAGTTTTTTGAAGTATTTCCTAGATGTTGATCATTTTGGCCGGGGATATTGTTTGATTTGTTATAATACTGTCGTGCTATAAACTCCTCTAAAACCCCGTTTTTGACCTCTTCTTTTATAACCCGCATATAACTCCATTTATTACCTATTGGTGGTTTATTGTAATACAAAAGGCCTCATCCTTTTAAAAGAATTTTCCCTTTCTAATTAATAATTTCCCTCTAAAGTAAAAAAAATATTCATTGACATCCAAAAGAGACAGACATTTTCAATATAGGGCATTTTAGGTATAAAAACCTAAAAGTTTACCATAATAATCATATATGAAAAAAACGAAAGTCAAGGAGGCAATTTCATGCAAAGCACAAATACTAGACAGGCACTTGCAGATGATGTCAAAAGGGAAGTGCTAATGGAATTAAACTTGGGTGGTTTTCAGAGGCGAGGCTTAGTGGAAAACATAAAAAGGGAAGTACTTATGGACTTGGGCTGTTACGGTTATGGCCAGTTTCACCGGCCTAATAGGGCTTTTGTGGAGGCTATAAAGTGTGAAATTTTAGCGGGACTTCGGAGGGAGATGGGACAGCATCCCGGTGTGTATGGCAATGAATATTATCCTGACAGGACTGTGATTGATTCCATTAAACAGGAGGTCATAGCCCAAATAAAGGCTGAACAAGAAAATCAAGAAAAGTCCCATAGGAAAGAACAAAAAAATACATCTGAACAACACTATGGCACTGTTGATCCTGCCCTTGTTCAGGCAGTAAAGAATAGTGTAATTGCAGAAATGAATGTACCCCATTACAGATGATTTAGACTAAGGAGGCATTTTATTGTATACAAGTGAAAAATCGCTGGTTCAAGATGTTAAACGGGAAGTACTCGATGAATTAAGGCAAAGGGGTTATACGAGTAATCTCCCTAGCTACGGCAGTCAAATGTACAGTCCTTATACTGCCACTCAATACCAAACTTATCAAACAATAAAAGACAGTGTTAAAAATGAGATCTTGGCAGAGATACAAATGCAGCAGGCAGAAAAAACAGCTCAAATGTACGGATTAGACCGTTCTCTATCAGATCAAAGATTGCAACAAATGATTGATGCTCGTTATCGAAGTATTGATAATTTAAAAGCGGATGTAAAAAGGGAGTTAACTGCATTCCAAAGGCTTGAATCACAGCGGTCAGCTGATCCATATGTTAGACAAATCGCCGGCGTGTTGGCCGAAGATGCCCAACGGCGCGGGATTCCCTTTGATCATTTAATCAAAAGCCTAGATCAAAAATCCATGCTGGGAAACAGCCTTACAAGTAGACTATCAGGTATGTTAAATACAGGTCAGCGGAAAGGGTTTTTGTGTGGAATTGGAACCGCTATATTGCTTTCCTTACTTTTACCAACAACACGAAGCGACATGCGACAAATTGCTGTCCGTTCTTTAGAGGAAGGTATGTCCATGGTTGATAAGGCTAAAACATTTGTCAGTAAAGATCACCAACAGAATCCACCAACGGATTTTACGAATTTCGCGTCTGGGCCGCCACCAGAAGAAAACAAGCCAACAGACGGAGATAGTGTTAAACAATGAAATATAAAAAGCTAAACTCTTTCAATGATACCATAAGAGTCCTGGAGGCGTAGATGAGTATTTCAAGGGACGGAATCAGTTATGCAAAAAAAACTAACTTCCACCTAATACCGGGGCGCCTAAGGATAGGTGTACCCGGTTTGCTAAATAACCCAAATCTTGCTAATGCTATTGCTCACAGATTTGTAAGTTTTTTAGGGGTAAAGTCATTTCGTGTAAATCCAATAACAGGCCAAGTCCTTGTATACTTTGATCATCACAAGACAGATTTGGGCCTTTTAATACCATTGATTCTCAATATTAAAGACCAACAAGATTTAATCCCAAGTGATGAACTTACAGGACAACATAATCCTGACCTGAATCCTCCTAAAAATGAGACCCGAATGTCATGGCATGTACTTGATGGTTCAGAAGCACTTGCAATAACAAAGAGTTCCTTAGAAACCGGTTTATCGCAAAATGTTGTTTTAAATCGTTTAAGGATCTATGGCCCAAATGAGTTGAGAGCAAGTCAGAAGATTTCCTTTTGGAAGATTGCCTTGATGTCATTGAATGGGTTTATGACAAAGCTCCTTTTAGTTGCTGGCGGGGTATCCCTGTTGATTGGTAAAACCACAGATGCCGGAGTTATTGGGGCAATTGTCGTCGTCCAGGCTATAGTTGAAGCCGCACAAAGCTGTAGGGCAGAAAAATCATTGGACAGATTAAAGGAATTATCCGACCCCCTTACTACGGTTTTACGTGAAGGGAAGATTTCAAAGATTCCAAGTAAAGAATTGGTACCAGGGGATATTCTGAGCCTAAGTGCAGGTGATATGGTGCCAGCTGATGCGAGGATCATAGAGGAGTCGGGCTTATTGACAAATGAGGCCTGTTTGACAGGTGAATCCATTCCTGTAGTTAAAGACAATCGAAAAAGTGAAGGTTTTTCAACACCGATAACAGACCAAGCGAATATGCTATTTACAGGCACAAGTATTATTGGAGGAAGAGCCACAGCTGTAGTTGTTACAACAGGTATGAGAACAGAGTTAGGCAGGATTGCCAGACTTTTGGGAGAAGTAAAAACAGAAAAAACCAGCCTACAAAAACAACTTGATCATATTGGAAAGAAAATCACCCATGCTGTTGTGGTATCTGTAGGAGCAATTGCTGTGATTTTTCTTGCAAGGGGCCGTTCAGTATTGGAAGTCCTGCGCACTGGCATTAGTCTTGCCGTAGGTGCAGTGCCTGAGGGCTTACCGGCGGTATTAACAGTGGCACTGTCTACGGGAATCCAAAGGATGGTAAAAAGGAATGCTATAGTTAGAAATATGTCAGCAGTGGAGACTTTAGGCTCTACTACTGTAATTTGCGCTGACAAAACAGGGACATTGACGAAAAACGAGATGACTGTAAAGCAGTTGTATATTGATAACAACTTTTATGATGTATCTGGTTATGGATATAAACCCATTGGAAAAATAATGTTAAAAGGTAGAGAAAATCAAGAACTAGAGACGGCTGCCATCTTTATCTTCCTCA
>CAYMGK010000176.1:0-312 GCA_964389965.1 uncultured Clostridia bacterium
GCACAAAACTTAAGGCACACCACTAAAAAAAGCCCGGCAAAATCATCTGCCGGGCTTTTTTTGTGGAGCAGGGCTTATCTGAAGGCTAGCTTAATGGTTTTATCAATCTTTTCACTGGTTTCTTTTAGCCAATCTAAGATTTTAAAACGGATTTCTATGGGGATCTCCTGGGCGACATCGATTCTTTCAATGGCTTCCATCTCCTGTGGTGTCAGTACTTTACTCATGGCAAGTTTCGCTTCATCTTTTTTTGCTTCCTGAGTTATATCTACAAAACACAGGGGAGGAAATAGCACACACCACCAGTTAGCA
>CAYMGK010000176.1:322-3683 GCA_964389965.1 uncultured Clostridia bacterium
TTTCCGCTGCCGATGATTATCCTAAGTGCTTCATATTCACCTGCGGGGAGTGTGACATAACCATAAGTCTTCACTGGAAAAGGAAATTTGCCAAGCTTCGCTATAACTTTATAATCTTTGTTGTTGTTTTGTATTTCTTGGCATGCAATTTTTTCAATGTATTTTAAATTATTTTTTATATATTGGCGAGATATATTTACGTCATTTATATTTTCAAATTTACTGTTAAGGGTCTTTATTATTGCATCTCTTACCTTAAGTTTAAGTGCTTGGTCTTCGGGGGAATTGCTGTTTGCTATGACATGAAGTCTTATTAGTTTAGATGATATTTGCTGTGTTATAGTATGGTCTGTATCAGTCCTTAGTCCACCGGCAATTCCACTGCTACTAACCAATGCCACTGTAAAAGATACTATGAATATTCCTGCAACTAATCTTTTTACAAAAGTAGGTTTGACCTTCATTTATATCCCTTCCTTATCCAGGTGAGTTACTCATTAACATTATCCCCGAAAAGGCCCAATTTAATCATAAATTATATAAAAGCCAAAATTAATAGTCACAATATCGAAGTCACAATTTTATTTTCCTTGTTACAATATCACACCGATATTTCTAATTGTTGTATGGACAACTATATCAATATCCACTTTGGAAAATGTATCATCCCAATTTTCTTGGTACTTTTTCCATAATTTCGGCTCATATTTGTGTAGATGATCACCTAGTCTTAATAGATCAACTTCATAGTTTTTAAGCTTATTTACCCCTTTTGATATTTGCTTTTCCACCACATTCGATGCTAGACTCTCCAGTTTTGTAATATCATCGAGGCTTAAAGTATGAACATGGGGAATACTGGCCACATTGCATTCTATAAAGACCTCCAATGTGAATTTCGGCAAGGGTTCTTTTGCAGTTACATTTAGTTTCCGCTTTGCCCCAAGTATAGTAAGGGTTATTGTGCCCTTACCATGGGGATCGTCTTCCACTATATCCCCGCCTTTTATTTTCCCTAAAAAGAAATTCACACCTTGGGTTTCTTCCTCTCCAAGCCACCCGATTAATTTATAGTCCTTTACAACACCTGCACCACCGATTTTTACCTGGGATTTGTTCGGTTTAATTTTACTTACTAAGGCATTCCCCTTTGTAGTGCGAATGCTCCTGAGAAAATCCCCTAAATCCACCTCGATAAATTTTCCCGAATGGGTACTGCCGGCATAAATGGACTCCATGTACTCTGCCTTGAGTTTTTCAACCCAAGGTTCAACAGCTAGGACTTCTTCAACATCTGCTCTACAAAATGCTATCCGGCTCCGCCTATTAAATTCAGTGCCGCGACTTAAGGGATCCATTATCTTTCGCAAGTCATCCCTTGCCACATCTTCGCTTATCACAATAATTCTCATATGTTCAAAAGATATTTCCCTGTTTAGTCTAAGAGCAAGGTTTCTGGTCCCGTCCACTATGGAACTACCAACTGTTGAGACGGTTTCAACGGCTTTTCCTCCTCCACCTTCACCACCTTCACCACCTTCGCTATCCACAATTTCCCGGGCCACAGGAAAGGAAAAATAGAAAGTGAATTTATCCTTCTCATCACTAGTGTCGATTCCAAAAATCCCTGTAAAAAGCCGCTGATCTATCTCTACCATATCCCAACATCCAACTAGTAAAAGTAATGACATTATGACACATATGAAGAATTTAACATTTGTTTTAATCATGTTGTTTTCCCCTTTTTTTGAAATAATAATGCCAAAATCAATATAATAAAGGGAAATAATATACCCACTATAACGCTTCCTACTTTCACAATGTAGATTAATTTACTTGCTATTAAAATATTGGGTAGTGAACATGAGGCAAAATAGACCCATGGAAATAAGATAGTAATAAAAAATTTAAATTCCCTTGTTTTTGTAAGGTGTGCTAGGGACAAGGAGCATGCAAGATACAGACTGTTCGCAGCAGTAAATGCCGCTATCGTCCAAAGGGCCAAAGCTAAAGCATCAAGCTTTTCGAATATCTGACCTGGGGCCATTATCTGTCTGACTATATTCATCCCAGGCCATATGAGGTATTTTGTGTTTTCTACCCCTATGGCTGCAAAAACAACCACTACTATGAATAAAAAGAATATGGTGACAGAAGCAACACTTGCGAAATTTATCCAATATATTTTATCCGGCCTTCTTATATATGGCCCTAACACAAGTAAGACCTCAATTCCTGAGAAACTAAGCATGGCACTGAAACTTCCCCAAGCCATAGAACTGAATGAGGTGTTTAAAAAGGGTAAGAGCTCAGTAAAATCCGCCTTAGGAATGGCTATTAAGTACATGGCAAAAATGGGAATCATTAATATGGGTAATAGTAATTCTGCAATCCGAGCAGTAGGTTCAATCCCGTGTCTAATAAGATATATGGTAATGAGGAGCTGAGAAATTACAATGAACTCCCCGGGGGTTTTTTGGAGCATGAAAACACAGATAACCTCTGCAAAAACCCTTATAACAGTTGAAGTGGCTAAAACGAAGTATATTGCTATAATAATTCCCAAAAAAGCTGCCGGGAACTTTCCAACAACTTTTCTTGAGTACTCTATAAATGTATCCTGAGGAAATCTACGTATAAGAATTCCTAAAACTAGACTTCCTATAAAAGCCATTAACCCACCTGTTATTATAAGAATCCAGCCATCAGAATCTGCCAACTCCGCTACCTCACGGGGTATTCTCAGCCCTATCCATATAACTGAAGTTACGATTAAAGCTACAGACTGTGCTACAGTTATTTTGTCGTTATTTGTCAGCATTTTCTTCCCCCGCTTTGTCAATAGTGTCACAACGCCGATCTTCCATGCGATCAAGGTCCTCTGGCCTGGTGTATCCGGGACGAGTTTTCATGGAGGGCATGGGCCCTCGGATTATGGTGTCTTTACTTTCAGACCATCTCAAGGAGATAAAAGGAGATAGGTAATGGGCACCGAAGCTTTTCAATGTTACCATATGTGTAGTAAGTCCTAAAAATCCAACCATAATACCGTAAAGACCACCAATTGCAGCCAAAGCTATAAAAACAAATGTAAGTAGTCTGAAAGTGATAGCAACACTGTAGTTTGGTATGGCAAAGGATGAAATTGCATTTAATGCAACTACAATGACCATGATGGGACTTACTATTCCCGCACGTACAGCTGCTTCCCCCACTACAAGGCCACCAACAATACCTATAGTCTGACCTATGGGCCCTGGGAGACGGACACCGGCTTCTCTTAATATTTCAAGTGATAGTACCATTATCAAAGCTTCTAATACTGCCGAAAAAGGAACGCCTTCCCGGCTTGCAGCAATAG
>CAYMGK010000177.1:0-3661 GCA_964389965.1 uncultured Clostridia bacterium
GTTTACATCAGGCGATATCTGGAATAAAACCGCCAAACTGGGCCCGGTGGAGCCGGGCATAGTAACCCTCTTGTTTCAAGAGTTCCTCGTGGGAGCCCTCCTCAACGATACCGTCATCGGTAAGCACCAGGATCCGGTGGGCCCGACGCACGGTGGCTAGGCGGTGGGCAATCACCAGGGTGCTGCGATCCTGAGAGAGCTGGAATAGGGCCTCTTGAATCATGGCCTCGGTTTCACTATCCAGGGCGGAGGTAGCCTCATCTAAAATTAAAATGGGCGGGTTTTTTAGAAACATGCGGGCGATGGCGATCCGCTGCCGCTGACCGCCGGAGAGCATCACTCCGCGCTCACCGGCATAGGTGTCGTAACCTTTTTCCAGTTCCATGATGAAATCATGGGCATTGGCCCTTACCGCGGCGGCCCTGATCTCCTCATCGCTGGTGTCAAGTTTCCCTAGTTTCGCAGTAGGTTAGTTATCCCAACACCCCATAAAGCCTTTTTAATAAAGCATTTTTAGGCATTTTTTTTGTCAAATTTTTTGATTTAAAGTATTGGTGATTGTTTGTGATTATGGTATAATATACATGAAATGGAGGTGTTACGATGTTCCTGCGAAAAGGCATAAGTAACGGTCGTGCCTACTGCTTACGCCGTTCCATCCTGTCAAAAATCTACCGGAGTTGCCTGTCCTGAGATAGCCGGATACAATGTCATGTAGACAATCCATAGAAAGGAAAAGACCCCGGGAATGTACTCCCAAGGGTCTCCAAACAATCATGATCATTGTATCACATTTTAAGGCTGTGTGGGATGAAAACCGCCACTGTTTTTAGTGACGGGGACTGAAACCATCTGCTGCCCTTACTGCCAGCGGGTACTTAAGCCCTACGACAGACGAAAGCGAAGCCTGATCGAAGGAGATGGCGGAAGGAAGCACTACCGACTGAGGCGTCTTCGTTGTGAGGGCTGCCTGAAAATACATACTGAACTCCCGGCCATCATGATCCCCTTCAAACGCTACAGCGCGGCTGTGATTGCCTGTGTTGCCGAAGGGGAAAGATCCGACATACCCTTTGAAGAAAGAACAAGGCAGAAGATCCGGGCCTGGTTTAAAGCAGTGGGAAACCATCTTCTTGGAATTTGGCAGCAATTAGTAGAGCGTGGTTTTGTGTCCCCGACTTTAATTCCCAACCTAGTCTTTTTGGTCAGGGCGACCGTCAACAGCGGAAATTGGCTTTACCACCCGTTCGGGCGTTTAAATTATGCCCTTTAGCCTCTATGGTCTAGGTATCTAGACAAAATGGAGGTAGATGTGGTGGAAAAGGCTAAAAATGCAGACGAGATTGCCTCAAGGCGCATAGAAATCTTGGGACCGCTTCTTTACGGGGAGATTGATCAGGCGAAGCGTAGCTTGCTGATCCATGAAATCAGTGAAAAAGAAGAAATCTCAGAAAGAACGCTTCGTCGCTGGTTGTTTGCCTACGAACACGAGGGCTACCAGGGGCTGCTTCCAAGAAGCAACCCTCACGGGGGAAGGGCCAGTTCTGTCACCGAAGAAATTGTTGATCAGGCGGTTATCCTGCGCCGGGAGGTGCCCACCAGGAGCATTCGCCAGATCATTACCATTTTGGAGATGGAAGGCTTGGCAACTCCGGGGGAGATCAAACGCTCCACGCTGCAGGATCACCTCATGAAAAGAGGCTACGGCTCCAAACAGCTCAGCATGTACCACAGCACCGGCGCCGGAGCGGCCAGAAGGTTTCAGCGCCTGCACCGAAACGATCTTTGGCAATTAGACATCAAATATTTACTTGTTTTGCCGGAGACGGCCAAAAGGGAAGCTCAACAGCTTTATGCTTCAGTGGTCATTGACGATGCCACCCGGTTGGTCACGGCCTGCCAGGTCTACGAAAAACAAAACACCTGGAATGTGCTTGACAGTTTCCGCCGAGCCATTGAGCTCTACGGCATTCCGGATAGAATTTTCACCGATAACGGCAGCCAATACATCAGTCGCCACATGACCCAGGTCTGTGCCAAACTTGGTATCAAAAAATTAAGGGCCCGGCCCAGGGCTGCTTCTGCCAAAGGCAAGGTGGAGGTTTTTAACAAATATCTGGATTCTTTCGTGAACGAGGTGAAATTGAAACGCCCGCAAAGCGCGGTTGAGGTACAGCACTACCTAGACATCTGGCTCCACGAGCTCTATCAAAACAAAGCCCATTCCGCCCTGGACGGTAAAACCCCGGATCAGGTTTTTAGGGAAGACGACCGCCCGCTTAGGTGGGCTAGCAAGGAGCAGCTCGATTTTGCCTTTGTTTTTACCGAGAAAAGGCTTGTAGACAAAACGGGCTGCCTTTCTTTTGGCAGCATCCCCTGGGAGGCGGGTCAGGATCTGATCGGCATGAGGGTCGATGTTGCCTTTTCTCCCAGCAATCCTGATGAGCTTGAAATATTTCATGAGGGTTTTGAGCCAAGAAAGATCAGGCCCCTAAAAATCGCTGAGCATACAGCCCCCCGGAAAAAAACTCCTCTGCCGGTAAAGGTTAAACCCGAAACATCAAGAGAACTTGACGCAGCAGCCAAACAGTACCAAAAACACAGGGACCTTGCTGAAACCGCCATCTCCTACCGCTTTGAGATCGGG
Organism: uncultured Clostridia bacterium; assembly: GCA_964389965.1. Taxonomy (GTDB): domain Bacteria; phylum Bacillota; class Thermosediminibacteria; order Thermosediminibacterales; family Tepidanaerobacteraceae; genus DUNY01. Next base: position 2,648 of record CAYMGK010000177.1, read on the forward strand.
AGGGATGGTGATGATTGAGGAGTTCTATGGGCTTACAAAAACTCCCTTTACCAGGCAGATGACAGAAGAGGCTCTCTTTGAAACCGAACAATTTGAGGAGGTTCTGGCCCGCCTGCAGTATGCTGCGGAAAAGCAGTGGTTTGCGCTTTTAACCGGTGATTGCGGGACTGGCAAATCCACCTTAATCAGAAAACTCTCCTCCCGCCTTGGGACTAAAGATTACAAGGTGCTTTACCTGGCTGATTCAAAACTAACGCCAAGGCATTTTTACAATGGCCTGCTCGACCAGCTCGGCGTACAAGGGCGTTTCTACAGGGGCGATGCCAAAAGACTCCTTCACAAGGAGGTGGAGCTCCTGCGCGGCGTTTACGGCCTTAGGCCGGTGGTAATTGTCGATGAATCCCACCTTCTTGACCGGGAGATGTTTGAGGAGATCAGGTTTTTGCTGAACAGGAGGATGGATTCGGAAAGTCCTCTCGCCCTCATCCTGGTCGGCCAGACTGAAATCTGGGAAAAACTCAAAAAACAGATTTACACAGCGGTAGTACAAAGGCTTGATCTACGCTGTCATCTCGCCCATTTCGACGAGGCCACAACCAAGGCCTACATTTTGCACCACCTGCGCCATGCGGGCTCTGTCTCAGATATCTTCTCAGATGAGGCCGTGTCCGAGATCTTCCGCTATGCATCCGGAGGTCCCCGCCTGATCAACAAGGCCTGTACCCACTGTCTGATGTACGGGAAGCAACGCCAGAAAAAAATCATTGATGATCATATTGTGAGATATGTGGTGGAAAAGGAGCTTCCGTAGAACTATGAACTGGGGCGCCCCGGGCGGGGCGTCTCAGTATTTCCCCGGACAGTGCCCCCGGCAATCAGATGACAATTTGGTCCGTCAATTTAAGGACAAAATGGGCCGGTAAAAGCAGCCCTATTTATAGACCGGAAGAAGAAATAAAAGAAAATGATGAAATTGACGATGAAACAGGGAGTGAGTTTGCTTACGAAAGCGAC
>CAYMGK010000178.1:0-3645 GCA_964389965.1 uncultured Clostridia bacterium
ACTTTCATGAACTTAAAAAACATGCAAAAAAATACGGTCAACACCGAATGCTTACTGTCATACGATAATCCCCCGTGTTTTCATCATAAAGGAAAACAGAATCCTGGTCATAGACAATAAACCTCGGGATCCCGTGGAAGAAACGAAAAGCAAGTTCATGGGCGTAAACCGCGTCTTCACTGGTAAAAGGCCTGTCCTGAAACCAAATGAACTTGTAGCGGCTATGTTCCAGTATCATGCCAAAGAAGTAGACTTTGATCTTTGAACCATCGCCTTGGCGAAGGTTGTATTCCCCGAAGTCAACCTGGGCGTATTTTCCCGGTGGAGTATCCGGAAGAGGCCCGTACTCTCGGCCTTTGACGGGCTTTACTCTTGGAAGGTTATGCTCCTGGCGGACCCTCATGACGTCGTTGTACACGGTCTTAGGGGATACATCAGGAAAAAAGGGATAATTCTCTTTTAACCAGTCGTGCATTTGCGCGGCCGGCGTATCCTGAAACTGGTTGAGACGCTCGACGATAAAATTCTTGTAAGGGTCAAGAATACATTCGCGGTTGCTTATACTCTCCGAGTACTTTTGAAACTCGTTTTGGTCCATCGAAAGGTACTTCGTGACGGTTCTGAAGTTAATACCCAAGTGATCGGCGATCCATCGCATCGATTTACCATAATCGTGATAGAGCTTGTGGATGGTGTCATGCATAATGTAACGGTCTAGTAATTTTATCTCCTTCTCTGTCATAGAACTTTTGCTTTAAAAATTATGACACGAAGATGGAATTTATTTATTGAAAACGATGTATTGTTGTTACCGTTTTTGCTGTACTCTTGTTGCCATTTTCACTGCACTGTGATTGCCATTTTTGCTGTGTTTCTAATTACTTGTTACAATCGCATCATGTACGGACGTTATTCACGACCGAAAGGAATAAGGCTAACAGGGTCTCCTTTGGTGCCCGTGAAAAAACCGCTATAGATCAATTGATATATAGCGGCTATAGTACACCCAGAGGGAGCAAACTCGAACTCTTTTTTGGAAGATTTGAGCCAAATTAATCAATTGAAAGACAGTCCATATCAATGCGATTTAGAGGGTGATCAATCTAACTCTAAACAGTATAAAATAGAAAAGCCAAGTAAACGCAGAATGATATAATGTCGTGTAAAACAAAAAACTTATATCTTTGTAAAGGGAAAAAGCGATAGGTAAAAGCGATAGGATTAAGACCAAAGCTTAAGCCGTTTTTGTATTTCATCAACTAATGGCTTATTATTTTGAAAGATAAAATTTGTAGCAACAAGTTGTTTTAATTTGAGAGCAGCTTCTTTTTCTGATAAAATATTTGCTTCCAAAAGCTTATCAAAAATCCAAATCATTCCGTGAAATTCAATATCTTTGTTTTTCGCACAATTACGTACTGTTTTATCACTACTTAATACACAGGCATTTATTTTATTGGCAATATGCAATACAGATTTATCTGTTTCGGATAAGGATTTGGGGTATGATTCTGAATGGATTTGTAAAAAATCTTCTTCTTTGAGATTATGGACAATTAGTTTATTAACAGATTGATAGGCTTTTAGAACTTGTTGCTGTTCTGAATACAATTCAAAATAAACTGAAGACGTTGTATGTATCTCAATTTCAAGTTGAAAGAATGAAGCTACAAGACCTAAGTCATAGAGATCTATAAAAATACATGCATCCGTAACAGCTATTTTTAATTTCATTACTACGACAGGTATTTAGCATTTCAGTATTAGCACTAAAACATAGGCTGATGTTCCTTTTTAAATTCTGCCAAGGACTTGTTGGATAAAGAGGCTGCTTTGGACATTGAAATCTGATCCTCAATTAAAGCCCTGAACAAAAGTTGTTCAAAGCGGTTACTCTCCTCAATTCCTTGATATTCTACTGGCTCATCTATTTTCCAATTCTGTTGTTTAATCAAAAAGAAAAATTGTTTGGTATAATAGTCATTTATAATGCCGCAAGCCTTAGCTCTCATTACTATTGCTTGCATTGAAATTCCATATTGCTTTTTGATGTTTCCTAATTCTAAAGTAGAAAGCTTACTACGATGGTTTCCCAACTCAGCTTTGATCGCAACTTCGGGTAATAACACCGCTCCTGCAAATTCATGACATAAAGTTTCCTTTTGTTTTTCTGTAATATCCCCAAACACTAAAAATAGATGTGCCAATTCATGAAAAAGAGTAAACCTTATTCTATCAGGCTTATTGGCTTTTTTTTCATTATATGCCACAACGGGAATAGAGCCATTTACAAAAGTTTGTAGTCCATCGAAATTTTCATCTACATTTAGCCTCACTACTTTGATATTTTTGTCTTCCAGAAGCTCTACAACATTGAATATTGGCCCGGTTCCCAAGGACCAATTTTTTCGTAAGAGTTCAGCAGCTTTATTTACCTGCTCGTAGGTAGTAACAACGCCAAAGTCTTTTAGAGGATTTTCGAAATTATGAGGAAGCCCGATGATTTCTTCTAATTCCAAATAACGTGAAAGATATTCTTTGGTGGTTTCGTTAATGATTGCCACTTCTTTTTGAGGCATTCTTTTTAATTTTCTATATTCAATCTCGCTAAGCTCGACTTTAGTAGTTCTGAAAAAGTAATCTGGACTTACATTAAGTGCCTTGCTCAGCATATTTATTTTCTCTGAATCCGGGATTACTTCTCCTTTTTCATAACGATGTAATGCCTGACGGGATAGTTTACTATCTAATGCGTCAGCCAAATCTTGCAATGAAAATCCATTCATCAAACGGGCTGACTTAAAACGTTCTGCAAATACCGCTTTTATTTCCATTGTTGTTTGATTTTAGTACTGCAAAAATAATCACTTCGGTTGACAAATACAATATTATAATGTTAATTATATATTCAAATTTGCAACTATGACAAAATTTTAGTGTCTCAAGATATTTATATTAAGCCATATTGTCACTTGTCATATAAAAACTGGTAATTGACAAATTTAGTTGACAAAACTGTATTTTGATATATATTTTGTAACTATTCGTTTAGATGCAAATAGATGTATCAATAATTAAAACCTTTTTAGAAATGGATAAAAATAATCAATATTGTTTACACACTGGGACAGGTTCATCAGAAGGCAATTTGATTCGAGACGAAGAGACTATGACGTAAAACAAAACCAAATCACAAAGAACTAGGAACAGCAGGTGGCATCTGATATTATGGGTTTACGGAATGACGTTGATAAGGTGATATCTCAATTTCTTCCATTGGATCAACTCTTTTTAAGGTTGCCTTTTGAGAAAAAGGTAAGAATGATAAGGCTTATATGAAAAAGTAAAGTTTTTCCTACCGAAAAAATATCCATGAGCAATGTAAATGATATAATCAATGCAATAATTGATAGAAAGACTTTTGTTTATAAGAAAATAGATGAAAGCACAGAAGGGCAGATTAGACCGGAATACAATCTGGAAAGTGAGTCTATTTATAAGTAACTAATCAGAGAGATCAATTACAATACAAGCAAAGCGGGACAAGTCTCTCTCTTTTTGACTTGTCCCGCTGAGTACACCCGGCGGGAATCGAACCCACATCGTCGGAACCGGAATCCGGTATTCTATCCATTGAACTACGGG
>CAYMGK010000179.1:0-3598 GCA_964389965.1 uncultured Clostridia bacterium
TGTCTCTAGGGTCGATATGCGGTCATTTCTCCTACCATCAAAGCGAATTTTTCTTACTAAAACTTCTTCTCCCATTAGTTCATCCAAATCCACTTCCACTGATCGCCTGTCAGTATAAGGTCTGCTAAGCACCAGTGTATCTTCGCTTTTGGTAAGGTTGCTTCGCACTTCCCCAACCCTTTCTTTAACTTTTACCTTGTATTCTTCATTTGGAACATGGCTGCCTTCCTTTACTACACTAAAGGCACCAAAAACCTCAAATTCATGATCGCGATCATTTCTCACAAGTATAGTATATATGCCGGGTGTTAGGCGATTACGGCCCCGGGGCAAGTAGACTTCCAATAGGGTTTCACCCTCGTCTGTCCTGGTTCTCACCCTATATGCTTCAACATCGTTGAAATATACTTCCACATTCCTTTCATCGAAAAAATCCCCTGAAAGGACTATTGGCTCATCTTCATCATAGTATTGTGTAACACTTCCTATACCTGTAAAACCTACTACCGGAACAGCTGTTGTGGTAAAATCCCAATGGATTGCGTCATTTTGCACAGTGCCTTCATTAATGCTATCAAATCCCACTATCCCTACATTTACCATGACGGTATAAGTAGTCTGTGATCTAAGTGGCTTCACAGGTACATATAGATGTGCCTGACCCTTGTCCCTATCTTTTACAAAAATATACTTAGAAATATAAGAATCCCTGGTTTCCCTGTCTTCAATATTTTGTATAAAATTTATGAACTCCCGGTCCATCATTGACACTTCGTCCTGACCTTCGGAAAACAGGGTGGATGTCTGCAGCAAGTAAAGTCCCGAGTCCTTATCAAAATATAAACTACCATCGAAATCTTCAAAAGTTATCCTAAGAAAGTACCTGGTAACTCCGTCAATAGTCCTAGGATTTAGCATTTTTTCATTAGCCCAAATACTCCCACCTAGGGGATCCCTTGCTAAGACTTTGGGCCTCCCCCTTGGGAGAATCTTTAATTTCACATCATCATTTGACACTTGTTGTCGATTCTCAAAAAATAATTCTAGGCTGTATTCACCGCCACCTGCTTTCAAAAGTGTATCAATGACTTGAGGGTTTATGAGTTTTACATTTATCTCTGTTACGCTTTTAAATTCCATGTCTTCCTTATAGACTGTTGTTTGAACTGATTTAGTGCCTTCTTCACTAATGGTATTTAACGTAATATACTGGATATCCTCACTGTAATTATATCCCTTTATTGTAAAAGCCGCCGTGCCTTTATAAATATCAATAAGGTTAAAAGTATTAGGCTCTATGACATTTATCCCCGATTGTTTCCTAGAATTGGCATCTGTCGTAAAATGTATAGTGAATTCCGGTAGAAATTGACCGTCCTGATTTTCAAGCACATTATCTTTTATTGTCAATATGTAGTATTTGCCATAATCCAATACTTCTTCTGGTTTTACGCACAGTTTAGTCCTTGTTTTGTCACCTTCACTATGATATTCGAAATTTATATCGGAAATCTTTAATGTGTTTTTGGGTGCATAACCTTCTGCCAGTATTATCTGCTCTTTTGCAGTTGTATCTCCTACCTGTAGAGTAACTTCATCATCAATATAAAAGACTATAGGGCCACCTAGTTCATAAATGGGGGTAGTTTCTTGATCATCATCAATTACCACATCTTGTGCAAATACTAAAGCCGTCTGTGAGATGAAAAATGTTATGACAATAAAAAATATCAAGTTCTTTCTGAGAGAAACCATAGTCTTTACCTCCATATATAAGACTTATTTGGTAATTTCCCTTTGGTTCCTTCCATTATAACATAAAATTAGACAAGTTTTGTAGTAAATGCCGTTTTGAGGTTTGTTGCCAAAACCTTAAGAAGGTATTATCATGTATAGGGAGGGTGAAATGAGAAGCAAAAAACGATTTCAGTTACTTAAAGAAATTTTTATGGTATTTTTTAAAATCGGGAGTTTTACTTTTGGTGGTGGTTATGCCATGATACTGCTTATAGAAAGAGAAGTAGTGAAAATAAAAAATTGGGTTACTGAAGAAGAAATTCTGGATATATTAACTGCATCCCAATCTATGCCCGGTGCCATAGCTATAAATTCGGCAACATTTATAGGTTACAAAATCGGTGGAAAAACAGGGGCGGTAACTGCCACGATAGGGGTTATATTGCCTTCTTTTTTAATGATAACAATTATCGCCATGTTTTTTTCTAAAATCCAAGATGCACCTGCTGTAAAGGCAGTGTTCTCGGGAATAAAGCCGGCAATAGTGTGTTTAATGTCCCTGGCTACCGCAAGAATGGCCAAATTATTTATTGTGGACAGGACAAGCCTAATCCTTTCAATCTTATCCGTCATAGCCGTTGTCTTCTTTAATATCCAAGCTATTTTCATGATATTAATAGGAGCATCTGTGGGACTCATAGCTTTTGTATTATCCCCAGATAAAGTCGAAAGTGTCCTAAGAGATGAGGCGAAAAATTGATTTATCTTGAGCTGTTGTCATCCTTTATGAAAATTGGTATATTTAGTTTTGGTGGCGGTTATGCCATGATACCTATGATACTAAAGGAGGTTAAGAGCCATGGATGGCTGTCAGATCCTGAATTTTTTGACTTAGTAGCAATAGCTGAAATGACCCCGGGACCCATTGCAGTAAACTCTGCAACATTTGTCGGTTACAAAGCAGCAGGATTTTGGGGTGGTTTAGTAGCCACAATCGGAGTGGCGATACCTTCATTGGTCTTGATATTAATTATTTCTAAATACTTTTATAAATTCCAGCATCGGCCCATAGTGGAAATGGCATTTTACGGTATTAAACCGATCATTGTTGGCCTTATTATGGCTGCTACAATTCTAATGGCCCAAGCCACATTCCTCAATTACAATATTTCATTAAAGGATTTGGGCATAATTATAAAAAATCCGTTGTCTGTAATTAATATCCGAAGTTTGTTTATTTTTTTTGCCTCTTTAATATCAATGGTGAAGTTTAGGACAAACCCATTTTTAATAATCCTATTTTCTGGGATTTTAGGGCTCGTGATCTTTTCAATATAAACTAAGGATGATTTCTATGAAAGAATTATGGAAACTATTTGTAGTATTTTGTCGTATAGGTGGTTTTACTTTTGGTGGTGGTTATGCAATGCTTCCAATTATACAAAGGGAAATCGTGGATAAGAACAAATGGGCAAGTAATGAGGAGGTCATCGATTATTATGCGATAGGCCAGTGCACTCCCGGGATTATAGCTGTAAATACGGCGACCTTCATTGGCTTTAAGCGAAAGGGGATTTTAGGGGCAATAGTTGCAACAGCTGGCATGGTTTTCCCTTCGGTTATAATAATAACTGCAATAGCCGCATATTTTACACAGTTTAAAGATAATGTCATTGTAGGCCATGCTTTTGGCGGTATAAGGGTTGCAGTAACTGCACTGATTTTAAATACAGTTATAAGACTGTGCAATACATCAGTGAAAGACCGGTTGGGGCTTTTTATATTTGGCATGTCGTTTTTAGCTGTAGCATTTTTCGGAGTTTCCCCCATAATGATAGTAGTTATTTCTTGCACTTTAGGA
>CAYMGK010000180.1:0-3589 GCA_964389965.1 uncultured Clostridia bacterium
TCGGAATATTGTGGATATTAGGGAAGATGCACTACTGAGGGACACAAGGTCAGTTCGGTGGGATACCGAACTGACCATTAGTATATGCCCTACACACCTGTTCCTACATGATAATTATTTTATTTCTACTGTAGCACCGACTTCAGCGAGTTTTTCCTTAACTTCTTCTGCTTCTTCTTTTGAAACTTTCTCTTTTACAGCTTTTGGAGCACTGTCTACCACATCTTTAGCCGCTTTTAAGCCAAGGCCCGTGATTTCTCTAACAGTTTTGATCACCTTGATTTTTTGGTCACCAACAGCCGATAGAATCACGTCAAATTCTGTTTGTTCTGATTCTGCAGCTTCAGCCGCATCACCATCGGCAGGGGCGGCAGCCACAGCCATAGGAGCGGCGGCAGTTACACCAAATCTGTCTTGTAATTCCTCCACAAGTTCCGATAGTTCTAAAACCGTCATATTTTCAATAGCAGAGATAATTTCTTCTTTTGTCATTTAATATTTCCTCCTTGTAAATATAGTTGATTTTCCTAAATCACAGAAAAATAGAATAGGTCTATGAAGCTTTTTTGTCCCGTATAGCTTGCAATGTATAAATCATATTGCGAAGATTGCCCTCAAGCACTCCCACAATTCCATAAAGCGGTGATTGGATTGCACCTACTACATTGGCTAGAAGTTGTTCTTTTGGAGGCATTTTTGCCAGTTCACCGATAGTGTCCTTGCTTGTTACTTTCCCTTCTACAACCCCCGCCTTAATCTCCAATTGCTTATGGGTTCTGGCAAAGTTCACCAATACTTTTGCTGGTATCACCGGGTCTTCATAGCTAAAGGCCACAGCTGTAGGTCCTTCAAGGAACTCACTTAAATCATAATCAAAATCTTTGATAGCTATACTGGTTAAAGTATTTTTTACGACCCTGTATTCTACATCATGCTCTTTGAGCTTTCTTCGAAGCTCTGTTATTTCCGCAACATTTAGGCCCCGATAGTCCGTAAGAATAGCAGTCTTCGCCCGGTTAAACCTGTCCCTTATTTCTTCGACAGTTTTGACTTTAGCTTCATTTACAGTCACTGTCTCACCTCCTAATTCTAAATAAAAAAACCTTCCTGCAGAAACAGAAAGGCTTATTTACAATAACTTGACTTAAAAACACTGTCAAAAGCATTGCCTTTTCCGCCTCGGTAGGACATTAAGCTACGAAAGCACCTACTGTCTGCAGCGCAAAAAATTACATAAATCCGATTTGTCTATTTATCCAATAGTTTTTGAGGATTGATTTTGATTCCAGGGCCCATGGAGCTAGATATGACAACACTTCTAATGTACTGTCCTTTGGTAGCAGCGGGCCTGGCTCTGATTATGGCATCCACAAAAGTCTTGAAGTTATCCATTAGTTTATCCACACCAAAGGTCTTTTTGCCAATGGGAACATGGATGATTTTAGTCTTATCAACTCTAAACTCTATTTTCCCCGCTTTTATCTCTTTTACGGCTTTGCCTACCTCAAATGTTACTGTCCCTGCCTTGGGGTTTGGCATAAGACCTTTAGGACCTAATATCCTGCCTAATCTCCCAACATTGCCCATCATATCCGGTGTTGCCACAGCCACATCAAAATCTAAAAAGCCACCTTCAATCTTTGCCACCATATCTTCTGAGCCAGCAAAGTCAGCCCCGGCTTCTTCAGCTTCCTTGACCTTCTCCCCTTTGGCAAACACCAATACTCTGGCAGTTTTACCGGTGCCGTGAGGAAGTGTAACAGTTCCCCTAACTTGTTGGTCTGCATGTCTTGGGTCAACACCTAATCGAATTGCTACATCAATGGTTTCATCGAAGTTTTTCGTAGCTGTTTTTTCCACAAGTTCAAAGGCTTCCTGAGGGTCATACAGCTTGGTCCTGTCAACAAGTTTTAAGGCTTCCGTATATTTCTTGCCTCGTTTAATCAATTTATTAACCTCCTTGTGGTACAAACGGAAAAAATCCTCCCACTTGCGTTTTATTCTACTGTAATACCCATACTGCGTGCCGTGCCTTCCACCATTTTCATGGCGGCCGCCATACTATCGGCATTTAGATCTACCATCTTTAACTGTGCTATTTCTTGAATATCTTTTTTGCTAACTTTCCCCACTTTGTTGCTTTGAGGTTCACCTGAACCTTTTTCAAGACCTGCCGCCTTTTTCAACAGTACAGAGGCAGGAGGTGTTTTTAATATAAAATCAAATGATCTATCCTGATACACCGAAAGTTCAACAGGTATGATTAAACCCGCTTGGGGTGCAGTTTTCTCGTTGAATTCTTTACAGAAATTCATTATATTTATACCCGTAGGACCGAGGGCCGGACCTACCGGTGGAGCCGGTGTTGCTTTGCCGGCGGGAATCTGCAGTTTGACGACAGATACAACTTTTTTCGCCATTAGTGTACCTCCTTACATACAACTTTTATATTTTTTCTATCTGGTCAAAGCCTAATTCTATAGGGGTTTCTCTTCCAAACATAGAAATCAAGACTTTCAACTTCTGTTTATCCTGATTTATCTCTACTACTTTTCCTGCAAAGTTTTCAAAAGGTCCTGAAGATACCTTTACACTTTGGCCTTGGGCAAAATCAATTTTCCGTTTTGGTTCCTCAAGCCCCATTTGTCTTAATATGAGCTTAGTTTCAGACTCTTGGAGTGGAACCGGCTTGCTACCTGCACCTACAAAACCCGTAACCCCAGGAGTGTTTCTTACTACATACCAGGAGTCATCTGTTACCACCATTTCAACCATCACATACCCTGGGAAAACCTTGCGCTGAATAACCTTTTGTTTCCCATCTTTTACCTCTATTTCTTCTTCCATAGGGACAAGAACCCTGAAAATCTTATCCTGCATTCCCATAGATTCAACACGCTTTTCAAGGTTGGCTTTTACTTTATTTTCATAACCGGAATAGGTATGAATTACGTACCAATTTTTAGACATATTACTGGGCTGTGCCCAACCTCCTTTAATCATCGGAGAATAAGTGAAACTAGTTTGTAAAGAATAGAATCAGCTATCCATATAAAACCACTGACAATGGCAACAGATACAAATACCACAATGGTATATATGGTTAGATCATTTTTTGTTGGCCATGTAACTTTTCTCATTTCAGATCTTACTTCTTTAAAAAACCTCCTGGCCCTTTTTACAATGCCCTCCTTAGCCGCTGCCATAAAACAATCCTCCAGTTCTTATTTGGTTTCTTTGTGCAGCGTATGCTTTCCGCAGTATCTGCAGTATTTATTAAATTCAAGTCTGTCAGGATTATTCCTTCTATTTTTCCGTGTGTGATAATTCCTTTGTTTACATTCCGTACAAGCTAATACTATATTGACCCTCAACGGGTACACCTCCCAGTGCTTGGTTTCTACATGTATATGGCTTTTTACCGCTTAATCACTTAAACAAATTTATCATAATTAAGGTGTGTTGTCAATAAAAGTAATAAAACTAAGGGGAACCTTGCGATTCCCCGTTTTTTCGTTATTTTTCAATTATCTCAGCAACTACACCTGCACCTACGGTCTTGCCACCTTCACGTATTGCAAATCTAAGA
>CAYMGK010000181.1:0-3553 GCA_964389965.1 uncultured Clostridia bacterium
TGGATTAAGATCCCTTAAAGATGGTGATATTATTAGTGTAGACATAGGTGCACTGTATAAGGGTTATAATGGTGATGCTGCACGCACTTTCGCAGTTGGTGATATAGAAACTGATGCCGCAAGGCTTATTGAAGTTACCAAACAAAGCTTTTTCGAAGGTATTTCTTTTGCAAAGCCAGGATATAGATTATCAGATATATCCCATGCAGTACAGACTTATGTAGAAAGCCGGAACCACTCTGTGGTCAGGGATTATGTGGGGCACGGAATTGGCAGAAAACTGCACGAGGATCCTCAGGTTCCAAACTACGGCCAACCCGGAAGGGGTCCTAGGTTAAAGGAAGGAATGACGTTAGCGATTGAACCAATGATTAATATGGGCACTTATGAAGTATATACACTGAAAGATCAGTGGACTGTCGTGACAAAAGACGGCAGCCTTTCGGCCCACTATGAAAACACCATAGCGATAACTGATGGTGAGCCGGAAATATTAACTATGATTTAGTAGGCAGGTGTTTATATGCCGCAACTTATGTTAGGGCAATTGGTGAAATCTACCGCCGGTCGTGACAAAGGTAGGTTCATGGTAGTGGTAGATATTATTGATGACAACTATGTTCAGGTAGTAGATGGGGATTTGCGCAGGGTAGAAAACCCCAAAAAGAAAAAAATCAAGCATTTGTACTTGTTTAACGAAAGAATAGATTTTATAGCCGAGAAACTTAAAAACAACAGTGAAATTCACAATGAAGAAATTAAAAAAACCCTGGAAAAAATGGTAGATGAAAACCCTTATGGGCATAAATCTAACCGAATATAAGGAGGCGTGTGCGACCTTGTCAAAGGAAGATGTTATTGAAGTAGAAGGTACTGTAGTAGAACCACTTCCCAACGCAATGTTTCGGGTAGAATTAAAAAATGGTCATGTGATTCTAGCCCATGTATCCGGGAAAATCCGCATGAATTATATAAGGATTTTACCGGGGGATAGGGTTACAGTGGAACTATCTCCATATGACCTTACCCGTGGCCGCATCAAATATCGCTTCAAGTAGACCACAGCAAAAGGAGGAAATCCTATGAAAGTAAGGCCCTCGGTAAAAAAAATCTGTGAAAAATGTAAAATAATCAAGCGTAAGGGCAAAGTAATGGTTATATGTGAAAACCCAAAACACAAACAAAAACAGGGCTAAGTAAAAGGAGGTGTAGCCAATGGCAAGAATTGCCGGTGTCGACTTACCCAGAGATAAGCGTATAGAAGTAGCATTGACATATATTTATGGCATTGGAGTTTCCAAGTCTAGACAGACACTTAAAGCAGCTAATGTAAATCCAGATACTAGAGTTAAAGACTTAACTGAACGAGAGATTAACAAACTTAGAGGGCTTATTGATAGGGGTAATAAAGTCGAAGGCGATCTTAGAAGAGATGTGGCTCTTAATATTAAACGACTTACTGAAATCGGTAGTTATAGAGGTTTGCGCCATCGGCGTGGATTACCGGTTAGAGGGCAAAGAACCAGAACCAATGCTAGAACACGCAAAGGGCCCATAAGGACCATAGGCGCAAGGCGCAAGTAAAAATACCCGGAGGTGAGAAACTATGGCAAAACCTAAAAGAAGGCGCAGAGAAAAAAGGCGTATAGAAAAAGGTTCTGTGCATATACATTCAACATTTAACAACACTATAGTTACTATTGCAGATGAGGCAGGTAGACCTGTGACTTGGGCAAGCGCCGGTTCTGTCGGGTTCAAAGGATCACGCAAAGGAACACCTTTTGCAGCGCAAATGGCAGCAGAATCAGCGGCAAAACAGGCAATGGAATTTGGCATGAGGTCTGTAGAAGTTTTCGTAAAAGGCCCCGGTGGAGGTCGAGAAGCGGCTATTCGTTCATTGCAAGCTGCGGGCCTAGAAGTGAATATGATAAAAGATATGACCCCGATTCCTCATAATGGCTGCAGGCCACCGAAACGGAGAAGGGTTTAATTCATAGGAGGTGAAAGCAAAATGGCGAGATATAAAGACGCGGTATGTAGGCTGTGTCGTAGGGAAGGTATGAAATTATTTCTAAAAGGTGACCGCTGCTACACCCCCAAATGTGCCATAGAAAAGCGAGGCTATGCCCCTGGTCAACACGGCCAACTACGCCGCAAGCCTTCGGAGTATGGCCTACAATTAAGGGAAAAGCAAAAAGCAAAGCGGATATACGGTGTTTTAGAGCGTCAATTTAGAAATTATTATAAAAAGGCTGTAAGGTTGAAAGGTGTAACTGGTGAAATCTTACTGAGATTATTAGAGACTCGCATTGACAACGTAGTATTTAGAATGGGTTTTGCCAAATCAAGACCCCAAGCTCGACAGTTGGTTAGGTATGGCCATGTACAGGTAAACGGTAAGCGAGTCACTATACCGTCTTACCAGGTAAAAGAGAGAGATATAGTGGAAATTAAAGAAAATAGCCGTAGCCTTGGTTTTTTCAAAGAGGTATCTGAACAGGGGGCATCTAAGATAGTCCCTGAATGGCTGTCAGTGAATTTCGACACTCTTACTGGTGAGGTTATACATTTACCGGGCCGTGAAGATATAGATGCTCCAATTCAGGAACATTTAATAGTTGAGCTTTATTCTAAATAATTAAATAAGGCTAACCTACTGCGCCCTTTCTATGATTGCAGTTTAAGTGCAACATGGTTAAGGTCAGTATAGGTTTATTAAATATTAAGGGTAGTTAGCTACTTTATAGTCTATATTTTGTTAGATGACCCTCACCTAAAATTATGAACTTAAGGAGGGTAATATATCAGATGATGGATATTGAAAAGCCAAGAATTGAATTAATAGAAAAAAGTGAGGACAATACTTACGGAAAAATCGTCATAGAACCCCTTGAAAGGGGTTATGGCACAACTCTTGGTAATTCTATGCGTCGAGTTCTCTTATCTTCACTTCCGGGTGCAGCGGTTACTTCAATTAAAATTGAAGGAGTGCAGCATGAATTTTCTACAATTCCGGGAGTTGCGGAAGACACTATAGAGATAATAATGAGCCTAAAGCAATTATCAGTGATGATGCACAGTGATGAGCCAAAATTGCTCAGAATTGAAGCTAAGGGTGAAGGTGTAGTGAAGGCCGGGGACATTATTGCAGATGCTGATGTAGAAATATTGAACCCGGAATTGCATATTGCTACACTGGAAAAAGATGCAAAACTCTTTATGGAACTCACACTTGAAAAGGGTAAGGGCTATGTGACCGCTGATAGAAACAAAAAACCAAACCAACCCATTGGAGTAATAGCCGTTGACTCCATCTTTACCCCAGTACACAAGATGAACTTTGATGTAGAGCACACTCGAGTTGGACAAAGAACTGACTATGACAGGCTTACAATGGAAATCTGGACCAATGGCACAATAAAACCGGATGATGCCGTCAGTGCTGCGGCAAAAATCCTGATGGATTATTTTGGTCTATTCGTTGGTTTAACTGACCAAGTGCATATTGAAGAGGAGCCTGAAGAAGAAGAAAAAGATGACCAAGAAAAAATAT
>CAYMGK010000182.1:0-3509 GCA_964389965.1 uncultured Clostridia bacterium
ATCACATTCCCTCTTCTTTAAAACCCAGTCAAATACGTTGCCATGGTTAGAGAAACCGATCGCTTTCATGCCCTGATCTTTCGCAGCCTTTATATACTCTTGGTAGCTTGTACATGAATCATAATAGCCGTTGGGGTTACTATAGTCATCGTGCAGATGATATACTACATAATTGTTAATACTATCTACCTCCCTATATTTCAACTCCTATAAAATTGTTTGAGCTTGGGCAATAATGGCTTACTCCACATATGAAGTTGCAAAAAAAGTCATTATTATATGTATTGTCCATACTTTCATCACTATATATCTGTTCTATTATATCTAATGCCCATTGCTTACTCTCTTTATAGTCATCTTTATCGAATGGAATTTGTATCCATTTCCCTTTTCTAAATGAGTTAAAATTTAAGTATTGTGGAATGATGCCGTCTTGCTCTACTATTGGTACAGAATAGATATATAGTTGTCTTAAATACTGATACAACTCACTACTACGCCTCTTTTTTACGCTGCCCCATGTTTTCTTCTGTGGTTTGGATAAGTCTTTTGACTTATGGTCTATTATTTCAACCCCACCATCCTTGTTTTTTACGATTAAGTCTATATATCCTACAAATGGATATTTGCCTATTTTAAATTCAACTTTCCTCTCTACCTCTAACACCTTATATTGTGGCAGTCCATCGAATTTAGAAAAGTAATCCTTACCCTGTTTAAAGTAGCTATATGCTAAGTCAACATACTTATTAGGTGGAAAATCGTGGATTACATTTTGTGTAAATTTATCTTTATATTCACTAAGTAGTTCAAATACCATTGCTTCGCCTCTAAAGTACTTTTCAAGTAGCTCATGACAAAACGTCCCATATTCAGCAAATGCATTCTGCTCCTGTTCTACTTTTTTTATATAATCTAAGTAAAAAGCATAACTACACCTTTCATAAGTTGTAAGCCTAGAAAAGCTCCAAATCATATCATCTAACATAAAACTATATGGGTTGATGAATATCACTCCCTTTTTATATTATTTATAATACTCTCTTTTTATTATTGTATAGCTCTAAAAATACCCCAAAACCTTTATCGACAGGGGCGTCTTTATCGTCAAGCAAACCATTATCGTCATAGATATAATATACATTTGTAAACATGGATAGTTTTTTACACTCTCTTATCATGTCTTTTTTTGGTACACCCTTATCTAGTGCCAGAACGACACCTGTATGAAGTTTCAGTATTTCTGGCAATAAGTAGGAGTTTATGCCGTTTTTTCCTATTGCCACAGAGTTATAGAACCCCATATCTTCGGCTTTCATGACGCTTTTTTCACCTTCAAACAATATAACCTCATTATTTTTTTTTATATCATCAAAATGATAATTCAAACCAAACAATGTGTTGTTGTAATATTTTGTATTCTTATCTTCTTTATAGTAGATATATTTTGGTATTCCGAGCTCTTTGTAGTTGGGTAGGTATGTCCTTCCCTTTATTGCCACCAGAGTATTTTCTTTATCTCTTATTGGTATTAGCCATCTACATCTTTTTTCGTCTATCCTGATACCATATTTTTGCTGAGTTTCGCTACTTATCCCCTCTTCCTCCCACTCCTTTACAACAAATAGAGGGTATTGCTCCAAAAATGATTCATTAATTGGTTTATTATTAACTTCTTTTATTGGTTTTTTTATATATTGCTGTATACATTGTATAGTTTCTGATTGATTTCTTACTGTCGTCCTAGTTTCGTCGTACTCAATTCCAAGTTCATTACAAACCCACAATATGGCTGTTTTGAAATTGCACTGCAATATAAACTGTATAAAAGATATAATATCTTTGATTTCATACTTATCATACTCGCTTCTCGAATAAACATATGTTGGTAAAAATTCTTCTAATATTATCTGTACGCTCGTACCTGTATCTCCGTCTGGTAGCGCACACCTTATTTCTTTATTGCCAAAGGGGTTGATTTTATGACAACCTAGCTTCTCTAGTATATTTATTAATGCTTTTTTGTCATTGTATAGTATTTGTTTTATTTGTTCTATCAAATAACCAATCCCCCTTTCTAGAATATACTAACCCTCTTCGTTACTGGCTAGAAAATCAGGCATTTCTTTTGTGTGTTGTTTCTCACAAACATTAATCGATAGCGACTTTCTGTCAAAATAAAAGTCTATATAGTCATCCTCATCCATGTCTTCACCAAGACGATTGAACATAATATTTAACTTGTAGTTGCCACACTCTACTCCATCTCTTGCGATTTCTTCTGGGTCTTTTTTCATCCACTTAATGCCTGTACTTGCATACCTTTCTATTTTGTCTGAGTCTGCGATTTCATATCTTCTATTTAATTGTGCAAATGTCAACACTGGTATATCCAACCCTCCAGCGACATTATTTTTTAAGAAGTTGCACCAGTTACCTAACTCATTGTATTGCTCACTTGATGATGTTGTCTCATTGTCTGTAACTTTGATATAATCATATATTAAAAAGTCATAATTCATTTTATTCTTTAGTACCTTTGCAGTAGTATAAACCTTCTCCATTGTCCATTGCGGGTCGTATATGTGTGTAAAATTTTGTTTATTTATCCAGTCAAGCGCATCGTTTATCATCATTTCTTCACTTGTACTATAGTTGCCAGACTTCACCCTGTATTCCTCTATCCCTGTTAGATGCGACAATAGCCTAGTGGTAAACAAGTCATCCATCATTTCTGTGTCAAGGTATATACACGACACGCCATTTTTCAACATATGCACTAATTCATTCATACCAAATATTGATTTTCCATGCTTTCGCCTCGCTGCAACTAATACTAGCTCTCCATCTTGATATGTGAAATATTTTTCTAATACTTTGTGCTTTGATGGTATGCCATATGTCCCATCTTCATTTCTTTTTTCCAAAATACTTTCCCATATGTCATATATGTTTTTATTATACATAGGTATTCTATCTTGAGTTACATACTGTGCTGCTAACTTATCTATATCATTCATAATAGTGAGGTTTAGCTGATTTAAGTTCACACTGTCGTCTAGGCACTGACTTTCAAAATATTTTAATTTATTATATACATCTCTTTTAAAGCTTAGTGTAATAACCCTATTGGCTATTTCTTGATATTCCTCCTTAGTGCTCCTTGCAACAAATTCAGAACTCTCTATTAAGGTTCTTATGAAGTTTTTGTCATATGACTCAACCAACTTCTTAACGCCAGTATCACTATTTATTTGCGTGGTAAGATTAAATTCATCTACCTTATCAATCCCCTTTTGGTATAGTTGCTGTATAGCCCAATATATAGCACCATTCTCTTTTTTAAAAAAATAAGAAGGTGATAGTGTCTCGCTGTGCAATATGAATTCTGGTCTATGTATTAATGTACACACCACACCTGTCTCGGCATTAATGTCATAAGGTAGCTCTATTGACAAACTATATCACCCCATCTCTTACTTTTCTTTGGCTTGTACTTAAAATCATTA
>CAYMGK010000183.1:0-3498 GCA_964389965.1 uncultured Clostridia bacterium
GATATTAATCCTGCTTTATATTGAATTTGTTCTAATGTCTCTTTTGCATAGGAGGACATAGTTGCTGAATTGCCCTTATTGCCTACGATCTCCCCTAACATAGTATAGGTGTCAGGTGTCTTCTCTAAGGCTTGGTCCAGAATCACCACGGGAATATTTAATTCATTCTGAAGCTGTTCTGCCGCCGAAATATTCGTTTCATTTATTTCAGTAACATGGATTATCACATCTGGTTTTAATTTTAAAATTTCTTCCGCATTCAGTGGGTTATTACCGACCCCACCAAGATTCGGTAAGTCCTTACACTCAGGAAGTATGTAGTATCTTTCCATTTCACTGAGCTCATAATTCCAACCTATGAGCTTTTCCGGACATAGAGTATATAACATTATAGTACCATTAGGGGTCAATGAAAACACTTTTTCTATTTTTTCTGAAAGGATTATTTCCCTACCGGCCATATCAGTGATAACTTTTTCTTTAATTTCAGTTTTCGGTACCTGAGGTGTTTTAACTGTTGTTGAAGAATTTTTGGAGCAGCCTACAACCATTAACAGGACCATCACAACTATAAACGTAACATTGATCATTCTGGTAATACTCCTCTTTTTAAAAGACATTCTTTTCACTCCTTTTATTATTTTTTTGTTATCACTAATTTAAGCTAGCCCTGGTATGCACACTTTGAAATTGGGGTATTTATCATTTGCTACGGACATTAATTTCAAGTCCACATCATATAGTTTTCTAAGATTTTCTTCAGATAGGGCATCACTGCTTTTGCCATATGCTAGGACATTTCCATCTTTGATCATAAGAGTTTTATCGGCATATAAAAATGCGTGTTCAGGATAATGAGTAGCCATAATAATAGCCATTCCTTTTTGTGAAAGCTTTTTTATTTGATTTAGTATTAAGGTCTGGTTTCCAAAGTCAAGATTGTTCGTTGGTTCATCCATAATCAAAAGTTTTGTCTGCTGTGCCAGTGCACGTGCTATCAAAACAAGCTGTCTTTCCCCACCACTGATCTTAGTAAAGATTTTATCTTTTAAATGAAGTATATTTAAAGTCTTCATAGATTCTGTGGCTACTTTCAAATCTTTTGATTTAGGGGTAGACCACCAATTCAATCGTGGGGTCCTACCCATGAGCACCATTTCAAAAGCGGTATAAGGGAAAATCGGGCTATAGTTTTGTGGGATGTAGCCAATATAGCTGGCAATTTTATCATAGGTCCATTTGGAAATGTTATTTCCGTTAATTGATATAGTCCCCGTAAAAGGCTGTCTTAATTTTAAAATCGTCTTGAAAAGGGTAGTTTTGCCTGAGCCATTAGGCCCTAATAGACACAAAACCTCACCTACATTCAATGAGCAGGAAACGCCTTTTAAAACAGGTATTCCATTATATCCAACTGTAACTTCTTTAACCTTTAATTCCATTTTTCATCCCTTCCAACTTTTATATAGTAAGATAATAAAAAAAGGAGCACCTATAAAAGCTGTAAGTATCCCTAACGGCACTTCAACAGGGAAAAGACCCCGTGAAACACAATCAACAATAAGCAAAAAGGTGCCGCCCATGATAATACTTGCAGGAAGAAGGTAAACATAATTCGAGCCAATAAGCAATCTAGCGAGGTTTGGTATTACAAGACCTATCCAACCAATAACACCGCTTATACACACCGATGTTGCTGTAAGGATAGTTGAGCAAATAACAATAATTAGCCTTAAACGCCCTGTATTCACTCCAAGGGTTTTGGCTTCCTCATCCCCGAGAGATAAGGCGTTAATTTGCCAACGCAATAAATATAAAATAGTCAAATTTAAAAGCATGGGAATAAAAACAAGTTTTACACTTTCAATAGTAATACCTGATAGGCCTCCCATAAGCCAAAATGTTATGGCTGGTAGTTTATCAAACGGGTCAACTACATATTTAATTAAAGAAACGGCTGAGGAAAAGAGTGTACCCACAAGCATACCTGTTAAAACTAATGCCATCGTCAAGTCGGTGCGTACCCTTTGACTTATCGTAAAAACAAGTATAACTGACACGATTCCAAAAATGAAAGCTGAAATTTGTATCCCGTAATTGTTTAATGAAAAATAAATTGCAAGACTTGCCCCAAAGGAAGCACCAGCCGTGGCACCTAAAATATCCGGTGAAGCAAGCGGATTCTTAAATACCCCTTGGTAAGCCGCACCAGAAGTGGCAAGGGATGCCCCAATAAAAATTGCCGCCAAAATTCTAGGTAGTCTTAAATTCATTACAACTGTTTCAACTGTATCTGGTACATCCCTCGAAGTATTGAATAATTTAAATATCAAAAAATCAAAAAGTTGTATTATGGTCAAATGGTACCGACCAACTACAAAAGACGCCATGAAAACCATAAGGAAAATTACGGTGAGGAAGAAAAATTTTCTTCTGATATATGTATTGCCTATGTGCCCAGAATCCTTAGAACTGGGTTCATCAATTTTTATGTTCATAGCAGTTTTTCCTTCCGTAAACCTATTGACCACACAAAATGCTACAAAGATTTATGCTTTGGTTTTAGTTCACAGGATGCTGTTATTTTAAATGAGTTGTGGTGATGTTTTGCGTTATATTTTAATTTAGATAACGAAAGGCTTAAAAAATACACTTAAATTGCCTTGGCTTCTGTTGTAAAAACACTTCCAATATTCAACTCATACCAAGGGAGCCTTTTTTTATGCAAGGCCATCTTTGTCCCTTGACTTAACCAAGCGGAGTAGAAATAGTATGTTGAACACACACCGGTAAGCACTTAATGTGAACTAATAACCTAAAAGTTCCTACACCTTGCAGACTCAGTTATTAATATAATGGGCTCTGCTTTACAAAGAAATTGTCGTAAGTTTAGCCGAAGATATCTCATGTAACATAATCAATTCTTAATAGTCCAGATCTTGCAGTATTCCCAAGTCAAGTGTTTTAAAATATATCACTTCATCAATATGTTTTTTTATAATTTCACGTGCACCAATATCACCTGATATACTGTATATTTCATCTTTGTATTTACAAGGTATTAGAACCGGATGACCTTTCTTTCCGCAAAAGGTGGGAATTATTATCTTGTCTGTATTTGTCCCATGCAGATTTACGATAGCTTCCAAGGTTTCCTTTTTTATGTAGGGCATATCCCCTAATATTACTAAAACAGCGGAAATATCGGAAGCGATCTTAGACACCCCTATTTTAAGGGATGTACTCATACCAAGTGAATAATCCGGGTTAAAATAAGATTTAATATTGAAGTGAGCCGCTATTTTTTCACCCAGGCTCCTTTCATAACCTGTTATTAATATAATATCATCCAAATTAGATTGTACTGCTATTTCGACTACACATTGAAGCATAGGCTTATCTTTGATAATTTTGCTTAGTTTGCCACCTCCAGCTCTTTCCCCGCTTCCGGCCGCTAAGATAATGCCACATACTTTTGTATTTCTTTTTATAGACTTT